>DASZWE010000256.1:0-12200 GCA_035546735.1 Puia sp. | reverse complement strand
AAAAGGGACTTTTTCAAAACATTTGGAATGCCACCCCGGCAGTGGCTGCAGGAGAGACGGCTGACGGAGGCGCGTCATCTTATAGAAAAGAAGAACAAGAAGCCATCAGCCATCTATCTCGATCTGGGGTTTGAGAGTCTGTCGCATTTCTCGCATTCTTTTAAGAAGAAGTTCGGGACGGCGCCTACGGGGTGAGTGTGTAGTCAGGATTTGCACTTTAGTAGCTATATTTGAGTATGATAAGACTTTTCCTCTGCCCGTTATTGCTATGCCTGGCATGGCGTGCCGGCGCGCAAACACTGACGATGCCGCCTGGGATACAGAAGACCTATGACAATGGCACCCGTTCCACCGATGGCAAGCCCGGTAAAAAATTCTGGGAGAACCATGGACGATATACTATCTCTCTAACGGTGGCACCTCCGGACAATACTATTTCAGGCGTGGAGCAGATCACTTACTTCAACAATAGTCCCGACACGCTGAAAAGCCTGAACATGAAGCTGATCGTGAATGTTCACCGGGGCGGAGGAAGGAGAGGAGGTGGGGATACATCCGCCGGGATCAAGGTGGACGAGATCATGATTCGGGGGAAGAAGGCGGCATGGGATAATAATGAAGCCATTACTACCAATCAAATGGTGGACCTGGCGGAGCCGTTGGCGCCTCATGATTCGATAAAGCTCGATATAACCTGGCATTATAGCCTGTCACGCCGGCCCGGGCGGGATGGTGTGATCGATTCGACCAGTTTTTATATCGCTTATTTTTATCCGCGTGTGTCGGTATATGACGACTATAAAGGATGGGATACTCAACCGCATACGGGTTCACTGGAGTTTTACAACGACTTTAACGACTATGATGTACGGGTGACGGTGCCGAAGGATTTCATGGTGTGGGCTACCGGTACATTGCAAAACCCGTCAGAGGTGCTGCAACCTGATGTTGCGGAGCGTTTGATGCGGTCCATGACGAGCGATAGCACCATACATATCGCTGCCCGGGAAGATTGGATGGATAAGAAGGTGACGGCACAGCAGGCGACCAATACGTGGCGGTGGACCGCCGAAGATGTCAGCGACGTTGCCATAGGCATCAGCGACCATTACGATTGGGATGCGGGGAGCGTCGTTGTCGATGACAAGACCGGGCGGCGTGTCAGCATGCAGGCAGCCTTCAACGATTCGTCGGAGGACTTTCACCATTCGGTGGCATTCGGCAGATACTCGCTCGCCTGGTTTTCGAACAACTGGCCGGGGATAGCCTATCCTTACCCGAAATCCACCGCCTTTCAGGGGTTTGCGGATATGGAATATCCCATGATGATCAACGACAGCCATTCCCCGGACCTGGTCTTTGCGGAGCTGGTTCAGGACCATGAGCAGGCGCATACTTATTTCCCTTTCTATATGGGCACCAATGAGAGCTATTATGCCTTTATGGATGAGGGCTGGGCTACCACTTTTGAATACCTCATCGGCATCTCGGAGAGAGGAGAAGCGGCGGCGGCCGACTTTTATAAGAAATTCCGGGTCAACAGGTGGATCCATGGTCCCCACGACAAGGAGAACCCCATTATTACCCCCAGCCCCGAGGTTACGTTTGGAGCGGGCAACAACGCCTATGGCAAGCCGTCCCTCAGCTATCTTGCTCTCAAGGATCTACTGGGTGACAAGCTGTTCAAAAAAGCATTGCATTACTATATGAACAACTGGCATGGCAGGCATCCCATCCCATGGGACTATTTTTATGCCATGGAGAAGGGTTCGCGAAAAAAGCTGGACTGGTTCTTCTATAACTGGTTCTATACTTCTTCCTACATCGACCTCGGCCTGGTCAGGGTAGACAAGGCGGGACGGGGGTATATGCTGTCGATCAGGAATATCGGGGGTTTTGCCATTCCTTTTGATGTGGTGGCGACGTATGACGACGGATCGAGCGAACGATTTCATCAGACGCCCGGGGTTTGGTCCCGGGATCAAAAGGAGATATCAGTAAAGATCAAGACCGGGAAGACGGTAAAGTCCCTGAAGCTGGATGGCGGGATATTCATGGATGCCAATGAGAAGGATAATGTGTGGACGGCGGAGTGACATCCATCGCCCCGCCGCGGCAGGCAGCCCTGCAGGGTTCATCTTCCCCAATTCTAATGCCGTTCTAATCTTCTTCTAATAGAAATGTAGATGGTCTGTTAAGGTTAGAGACAATAACATTTCTAATGTTGGATGAGTAGATGCATGGCGTAATTTTATACCATCTCCGCAAGTAAGTTAACTTTTATTACGAAGAATATTGCAGGACCCTTTTCATGGCACAGATCCTGTGCGCGCATGTCAACGGAAGGGAATCAGGGCATTTTATCGTTAAACAAAAAAATTTATTAAAATGAATACCAATAATGTGGTCAATGAAGTATTTACGGATATCGAGAGCGGCAAGTTCGAGCAGGCCAATGCATTGCTTGCCGATGATTTTAAGGGGATGGTGTTGGACAAAGAGGTCAACAGACCTGTCTATATTTCAGCTTATCGATCGTTACGGCAGGGCATACCTGACCTCAGGTTCGACGTGCAGCATGTCAAGACGGAAGGCGGCAAGGTAAAAGGCACCGTAAAAATATCGGGCACGAACACCCATGCTATCCCGGCATTGATGAAAGGCTGGCATGAAATACCTGCTACCAATAAGAAGGTAGAGGGCCTGGTCATGGACCTGGAGGTGACCTTGAAGAATGACAAGATCGAAGGAATTAAGCTTTCCCAAAATGCGAAGGGGTTGTTTGCAACTCTTTTGGATAACCTTGGCACGGACTACAAGAAATTCCGGGCGAATTAAGGTTGATGCACTATCTTAATGAAAAGGAGGCTGCTTTCGGGCAGCTTCTTGTTTTTGGCGGAGGCGGCCTTATTATGTTTATTTTCGCCTATGATCCGCGATGGGCATAGAAAGATACATAGGGTGCTTTGTCTCCTGCTGACCTGCGTCTGCCTGGGCTGCTCTTCCCATAAATTCATCCGGCTTCGGAAAGATGCGGGGTCCGCGATGGGTGGCGCCGGTTTTTACAAGACTGTTACGACCTGGCATTGGAAGGAACGTGATTCGTTAGCGGTCCGGCTGATCCTGTCCGGAGATGTGCCCGGATTCTTGCAAAAATTTGTTCGCATCCGAACGAGCATAGTTGATTCGGCCACGGGAAAAAGGATCGATGCCTGGTATTATGTTGCGCCGGATTATCTGAGTATCGGTGGTGATGATGACTGGGCGAGGGTACCGTTAACGCCGATGGCTGCTCAAGAGATCGCGGACAGTCTGGGCTGCTTTCTGCCGACGCGAAAGATGGTCGACGATATTTATGAGCAGGCGGTGGTAAAGCTGGAGCCGGTGCCTATGTATGCATTCCGGGACAGCAGCATTACCATGTGGCAGCACCACCTGATCGTGGAGGGCCAAAGAAAGGGGCGGAAGGGGCTTATCGCGGGAATAAAAAAGGATGTGGTGATATCGGGGAAGATATCGAGGGATGTGAAGGCTGACAGGGTGGCGATCTATGGGTGGCACAGGCTTAACGGGGTTGCTATCCAGCCGTTGTATACGGGTCATGTCGATTGGTATGTGGATTATAGTCATGGGATACGATTGGTATACCGGACTATTTGGGTCAACGGGAAGCCGATGGATTATGTGGATGTATTAAAGAGCGCTGTTTTTCGGCGATTGTTGTGTGATGAGGATGATTGTGATTTTTATGGGTATGGGTATTAGCGGGGATCGGGCGTCTGCCTGGGGATATTCATATTGAAAAAGGGAATGTCAGGATCTATATTCCCGTTGCTACTATGCTGTTGTTCAGTGGCTTCCTGCATTCAATCCGTAATTTACGGGTGTCTAAGGATCAGGAAATTATTCATGGGTCAGCTTTTTATAGGCCCTGGGGCTGGTGCCCGTCACCTTTTTAAACGTTTTGGTGAAGCTGGACACGCTGTTGAATCCACTGCCGAAGCAGGCTTCGGTCACGCTGTCCCCCAGCAGGAGGCGGGTACATGCGTAACGGATGCGTTTTTCACTAATGACCTGGATAAAGGTCTTGCCCTGCCTTTTCTTGAAATAGCGGCAAAAGGCGGAGGTATGCATGTGTGCGATGCGCCCGGCTTCGGCAAGGGACACCGGTTCCAGGAAATTCTGCTCGATATAGGTATGCACGGCTGCGAGACGATCAGGTAATCTAAAAGGGAGGGGGGAGGCAGTTTTACGCTCCAGCAGGCACAGGTCCGCGGAAGCGGACAGCTGCTCGAGCATGACTACCAGCCGGGACAGACGTTCGGGGGAAGGTGTGTTCGCGAGCTGCCCCAAAAGAGCGTCGACCTGGCGGCATCCTTCGCCGGAGAGATAAAATACGGCCTGTGGCAAGTTAGGCTTCATACGTAAGACAACGAATTAAAATAATGGTGATACATAGCCAAAAATAGCCGCTATTCCCACGCACGACAGTGACGATGTTTTACAAAAATTCAACTATATTCACATTTCGAATATAATTGCGTGCGCCATGCGTCCCTTTATTGAAAAGCCTTCTGGTTCCGAGCCCAGCTCTTTTTTCGTCCGCCGCTTTTCCACCCCGGATCTGGAGGTGCCCTGGCACCAGCACGTGGAGTGCGAACTCATACTGTTCATCGAGGGGGAGGGGCTGTATTTTATCGGCAACCAGGCGGGTGAATTTCAGACAGGCGATGTGTTCTTTTTAGGCGCCCATCTTCCGCATACTTTCCAGAACCCCAACCCCGGGCGGCGGGCGACGGCCATCGTCCTGCAGTTCCGGGAGGACTGTTTGGGGAGTGAATTCACGGAGCTGGCGGAATGCCGGCGGTTGCGGCAGCTATTGCAAGTGGCGTTGCGGGGCCTGAAGCTGTCCGGCGCTCTGAGGGCGCAGACGGGGGAATGGCTGCATCAGCTGGACCGTGCCCGGGACCTGCGGCGTATTGCGCTGTTGTGCTTTTGCCTGGATGCTATGGCAGCTGCTGCGGAGCCGGAGTATGAGGTGCTGTCTACGCAGATGCCGGTGATATATAACGACCGCAACCAGCAGCGGGTAGACACCATTATACGCTATACCATCGATCATTTCCGGGAGGCTATCCGTCTGGAACAGGTGGCGGCGTTACTCGGGATGAGTGAGACTGCGTTTTGCAATTATTTTAAGCGGACGACGAAAAAGACCTACATCGATTTCCTTAACGAGCTGCGTATTGGCTATGCCTGCAGGCAGCTGGTGGAGACGGATAAGACTATCCAGCAGATCGGTTTTGACAGCGGATTTAATACCATCGCCAATTTCAACAAACAATTTGTGAAGCTCAAGCGCGTGCCGCCATCGAGCTGGCGACGTGCCATCCCGCAGGACCTGCTGACGGCCATTCGATAGGGGTGAGCAATTTTTGTCCCGCTTTCGGTTAAAAAAGTGGTTGTTTGCGCGGGCGGCCAGTGCGTTCTTTGCTTACCTATAACGATAGCTATGCTCCGTTTAACTCGCATATCCAAGTCATTTGCCGGCGTCAGGGCCCTGGACCAGGTCACCCTGGAAGCGCGGGCGGGCGAGGTGCATGCATTGATGGGAGAGAACGGCGCGGGTAAGTCCACGCTGATGAAAATACTTTCCGGTCTGATCGTGCCGGATGAAGGCGCCATCAGCATCGATGGAGAGGAACTGATGATGACCGACCCCCGCGACGCGCAGCGGCGGGGGATTGCGATGATCCACCAGGAGCTTAGCCCTGTCCCGGACAGGACGGTGGCCGAAAATATATTCCTGGGTAAGGAGCCCTGTTATCCCGGCACCGGCTTTGTCAATCGGGGCGCGGAGCGCCGCGCGGCGCGGGCCCTGCTTGAACGGCTGCATATCGACATCGATGTGCGTACCCGTATGCGCGACCTGAGCCTGGCCCGGCAGCAGCTCGTAGAGATCGCCAAGGCGGTCTCCTACGATCCCCGTATCATCATCATGGACGAGCCCACCAGTGCCCTGGCGGTCCGGGAGGCGGAGCATCTTTTTGCGCTTATCCGTGAGTTGGCTACGAGGGGTGCCATCATTATTTATATTTCCCATAAGATGGACGAGGTGTTCCGCCTGGCGGATACCATAACGGTTTTGCGTGACGGTCGCACCATCGACAGCCGTCCGGCACGGGACTTTACGGCCGACACGCTTATCACGGCCATGGTGGGCCGTGAGCTGGCTGCACGTTACCCAAAGGAAGAGATCCTGCCCGGGCGGGTGTCGCTCGAGGTCAGCGGCACGGGGGTACATTTCGTGGCGCGCGAGGGGGAGATATTGGGCTTTGCGGGCCTGATGGGGGCGGGGCGTACGGAACTGGTGGAAAGCCTGTTTGGTCTTCGTCCTTTTGACGGAGGCGAGATCCGTATTGACGGCGCCCGGGTCCTTATCCGAAAACCTGTTGATGCGATAGGTGCAGGTATGGCGCTGTTGACGGAGGATCGCAAGCTGCAGGGGCTGAACCTCAAGGGTACGGTCAAAACCAATACGAGTTTGGCAAGTCTTGCCGGGTATTGCTATGCGGGTGGGTGGCTGCGTCCCCGCATGGAAGACCAGGCCGTCGATCATATGCTGCAATATACCCGTGTGAAGACCACGGGGCGTCATCAGCCCGTGTCCGGGCTCAGCGGCGGCAACCAGCAAAAGGTATTGCTCGCCCGCTGGCTGCTCACGGGGCCCCGCATACTGCTGCTCGATGAGCCTACGCGTGGGGTGGATGTGGGCGCCAAGGCGGAGATATATGCCCTTATCGGCGAGCTGGTGCGCCAGCGAAAGACGGTGATCGTCCTTTCCTCCGAGCTGCCCGAGCTGCTGGGTATCTGCGACCGCATCCTGGTCATGCGTGGGGGGCGTATCACGGCGAGCTTTGACCGCGCGGACTTTAGCCAGGAAGCCATCCTTTCCGCCGCCATGAACGAATAATCTGCATGTATGAAAACAACTCCCAACCATCTGTTTCAGCGCTACGGCATTTACGGTGTACTCGTGCTGCTGGTCATTGTGCTGGCCATCGTGTCGCCGGTCTTTCTGACGGGCGCCAATATCATCAACATCCTGCGCCAGGTGGCGGTCAATGGGATCATCGCGGTGGGGATGACGCTGGTCATCATTACGGGCGGCATCGATCTGTCGTCGGGCTCCCTGCTGGCCCTTTCGGCCGTGGTGGCGACTTCGCTGGCCCATCCCGGCGGGCATGGTGCCGGGCTTGCCGTTGCCGCGGGCATCGGTGTGGGGTTGGCAATGGGGACGGTGAATGGTGTGCTCATCGCGCGCCAGCGGCTTCCGCCTTTTATTGTAACCCTGGGGATGATGACGGCCGCGCGGGGTCTCGCGTTGGTCTATACAAGCGGCCGGCCGGTGATCGACCTCTCCGAGGGTTATGACCGCATCGGCGGCGGCTACCTGCTTGGGATACCCGTTCCGGTCATCGTGTTTGCCGGGGTCGCGGTGCTGGGAGGCGCCCTTCTCCATGGCACCCGTTTTGGGCGCTATGTTTATGCCATTGGCGGCAATGAGCTGGCGGCCCGCGTGTCAGGGGTGGGTACCCGTGGGATCCTTATCCGGGTCTATGCGCTCTCGGGCGCCCTGGCGGGACTGGCGGGCATCGTACTTTCTTCGCGCGTGATGTCGGGTTCCCCTTCCACCGGCGTGGGCTATGAGCTGGACGCGATTGCGGCTGTTGTCATCGGCGGCACGGCCCTTAGCGGCGGCACCGGTCGTATCGCCGGCACTATTGCCGGAGCGCTCATTATTGGAGTGATGAATAATGGACTGGACCTGCTCAATGTATCTTCCTACTGGCAGCAGGTCGCCAAAGGCGTCATAATAATCCTTGCACTCTTACTCGATAAAACTTCGTCCCGTGAAAAATAGTCTCCTTTATCCTGGTCGTGCCTGGCGATGGGTGATCTTCGCCGCTCTTGTGTTGACGGCCTGCCATCGCGGCGACCGCAAACAGCGGCTGGTCATAGGGGTGAGCTACCAGAACCTGCAGAACGAGTTTATCATTAATCTTCAGGATGCGGTACGGGCCAGGGCCAGGGCGCTGGGTGCCGACCTGGTGGAGCTGGACGCGCAAGGCCGTGCCGAGACCCAGATAGCGCAGGTGGAAAACCTGGTGGCATTCGGTGCGGACGTCATTATCCTCAGTCCTTGCGACCGGGAAGGATCTGCTCCGGCGGTGGATATTGCGCGGCGCGAGCACAAGCCCATTGTACTGGTCAACGGCATGGTCGCCAACACCGCGAAAGCCGATGCTTTCGTAGGTTCCGAAGATACCGAGGCCGGGCGCATTGCCGCTTCCTATATCATGGAGCTGCTGGGGGGCAAAGGCGACATCGCCATCATCCACGGTCCCAACGGGCATTCGGCCGAAGTGCTGCGTTCGCAGGGCATTCGGGACGTGTTACGACGCTATCCCTCGGTGCATGTCGTAGCCGAGCAAACGGCCAACTGGGACCGGGCGCAGGCGCTGGCGTTGATGGAAAACTGGCTGGCTGCAGGCAGGCACATCGATGCGGTGGTCGCCCAAAACGATGAAATGGCCCTTGGCGCCCTTAAGGCCATCCAGGCGGCACACCGGGAGAAGGACATCAGGGTCGTCGGCATTGACGCCATCCCCGATGCGCTGCGTGCTGTTGCCGCGCACCAGCTGGCGGGTACGGTCTTCCAGGACGCCCGGGGGCAGGGGACCCTTGCGGTGGATGTGGCCGTGCGGCTTGCGCGGCATTTGGCGGTGGCGCACGACAACTATATTCCTTTCAGGCTTATTACACCTAACAACTGAGTTATACATGGAATTTATCCGATCGACTTTTGAGCAGGGCCAGGGCGTTTTCCGCCTGCTACCGGCCTTTGTGCCCCGGCGCTTCAGCCGGGCCGGCCGCCGGCTGCGCCTGCACCCCGATGATTACTATGCGCTGGGGACGCAGCGTGGCGCAATCAAGGAGCGCTGGTTCTCTTCCGTCATTCCCGCGATGAATGGACCGCTGGCGCCCCCGGACGAAGGTATGAGCTATGTGCTGCCTCTCAACGGCAACCCGGACCAACGGTTTACGCTTAAGGCCGCCGTCGATGCGCTAGGGCCGGAGCTTATCGGCAAAGAGCTGTGGGATGTCTATGGCGGCTGGCCGATGTACTCCAAGTTCTTCGATTATAAGGTGCCGTTATTCCACCATCTCCACCTGGATTTTGCCTCGGCCGCGCTGGTGGAGCGGATGGGTAAGCCCGAAGCCTATTATTACCCCGCCCAGATGAACCCTTACCTGGGAGAGTTCCCCGTTACCTATTTTGGATTTGACCCCGGCACGACCCGGGCGCAGGTGCGTGAGCGGCTGCTGCAGTATGAGTCAGGAGACAACCGTATCACCGAGCTTTCGCGCGCCTACCGCATCGAGCTGGGCACGGGCTGGTATACGCCACCCGGCGTGGTGCATGCGCCGGGATCCTGTCTTACCTATGAGCCCCAATGGAACAGCGATGTCAACTCCGTCTACGAGAACATGGTGTCGGATGAGATATTCCCGCACACGTTCCTGGTAGAGAACTGTCCCACGGATAAAAAGCGGGACATCGACTACGTAATGGGGCTGATGGACTGGGAAAAAAATATCGACCCCCTGTACAAGCAGCATTATTTCCGGCCGCCGATCGTTTGCGAACACGCTGACCACCGCCACCTGGAAAAGTGGATAGTTTATGGCAACGAATATTTTTCCGCCACCGAGCTGACCATCCTGCCCGGGCAGGAGGTGACGGTCACCGACCCCATGGCCTATGGCTGTATCCTTATACAGGGCTATGGCAGCCTGGGCGTATTTCAGGCGGAGGCCGCGGGCCTGTTGCGCTTTGGCCAGCCCAGTGCGGACGAATATTTTGTCAGCGCGCCTGCCGCCCGCCGCGGCCTGGTCATCCATAATCACAGCTGCTGGGAACCCCTGGTGATGCTAAAACATTTTGGCCCCGGCCACCCCGACGCGCCGGATAGCATTATTAACTAAAACTGGTTATGCAAACGACACAATCCTTCGAGCAAAAAAATGAGCAGATACGCGCGGCCTTTCGCGCATTGAAACGGCAACATCCGGAACGCATGTGGCAGCGATTGAACTTCTCCTGGAGCAACTGGGGTTTTGGCATCGAGCCATTGGAGCAATCCCTCGAGCGGCTACGACGTTACGGAGTGCGCTTTATCGAGCTGCACGGCAACCATTACGGGCCGGACATGGGCTATGATGGCACGGAAGTGAAAGAGCAGCTGCAGGAATATGGGATAAGCGTTTCCGGCGTCTGCGGCATGTTCTCGGCTGATAATGATCTTTCCAGCAACCGCGCTCCGCACCGGCAGGCTGCGGTGGATTACCTGCGCCGGGAGCTCGCTTTTACGGCCGCCATGGGCGGCGACTATATCCTGGTCGTACCTGGTGCGGTGGGCCGCAACAAGGCATATGATGACGCTGAGTTCGAGCGCAGCGTGGAGACCCTGCGGATGGCAGCGCCGCTGTTCACCCAATATGGCATTCGCGGGGCCATCGAGCCCATCCGCTCGGCGGAAGTGAGCTTTGTGCATACCATTGCCGACGCACAATCCTATATCAGGGCCGTGGGCCATCCCGGGGTCGCGCACATCAATGGCGACGTCTACCATATGCAAAGTGAGGAAGCACACATCGGCGAAGCGTTGCTTGCCGCCGGCGACCAGCTCATCAACCTGCATCTGGCCGACAGCAACCGCTGCGCGCTGGGGATGGGGTCGATGGACCTGGATACGATCATCCGCGCACTGTACCTCATCGAGCACAACCGCCCCGGCCGCTATGTCACCCCTGAGCCCCTGGGACCGGGCGGGGATCCGTACCCGGCGATGTTTGGCAAGACCGACCCGGGCGTACTCGATGAGCTGGTCCGGCAGTCCGCGGAATATTTCCGGGCGCGCGAGGAGGCGGTGCTTGCCATGGACTGATGGGCTTTGCCAGATTATCTGTACATTACATGAGACCGGTCGAATGATGACACTGATATTTTTACGTAGTTTGTTCCTTAAAGCCTGCATTTCATGCGCGGCCTTATTTTTCATTGCCGGCGCCTTGTCTGCACAGGTGAAGGTCTTGTCGGTGGCCCCCCCGCAAACAGACCCCCTTATAAGAACAGTGCATGGCCCACACATCGCCGTGTATTCACGGGGGATGAGATCCCAACATTTATTATACCTGTTCTTCCCGGGTACAGGAGGAAGGGCTGCGGGCAGCAAGAAAATGGACAGTATTTTTGCCGTAAAAGGTTTGCATGCCATCAGTCTCGACTATGAAAACAATGTCGTCGCCGTAAGCTGTGCTCATGGTACGGACAGCACTGCTTTTGACAGATACAGAGAAGAGATCGTAACCGGCAGACCCGTGAGCGAGAAAGTGAGCGTGGACAGCGCCAATTCGATATTGAACCGTTTTCAAAAGCTCCTCATTTACCTGGTAAAGAAGGACCCGGATGGAGGATGGAATGAATTTGTAAAAGACGGCGGACCTATATGGAGTAAAATAATTGTCGCAGGACATTCCCAGGGTTCGGGGCATGCGGCCTACATCGGGAAAATCTATAAGGTGAATAGAGTGATAATGTTCTCAGGGCCACAGGACTACCTGGATGACCTGGATATGCCGGCTCCCTGGCAGACCGGAAAGAGTGCAACATCTCCTGCAAAATATTACGCCTTCTTAAATTTGAAAGATGCATTCAATGTAAAACATCAGATCGCCAATTGCATGAAGCTGATGCAGCAATCACAGCCGGATACGCTTATGGTCCTGCCAGGGGAAAGCATTCATGGGCATAAGCATATCCTTATAAACGATATTCCCACAAAAGACCATCACGGCTCAACCATATCCCCTGTTTTTGAAAATGTGTGGGAGTATATGGCGACAGGTGAATAAGATACGATCACTGCCTTACCAGCTGATATTGCTTTCTGAATTTTTGCGGGGTGCAATTCTTGAATTTTTTGAATTGCCGGTGAAAAAAGGGAAAGCTTTCATACCCCGTCTCGTAACAAATGGAGGTTACCGGCATATTGGTTTCCAGCAGTAATTTGCAGGCCATATTTATCCTGTACTCATTCAAAAAGAAAAAGAACGGTTTATTCATTACCTTGCTA
>DASZWE010000255.1:0-3810 GCA_035546735.1 Puia sp. | reverse complement strand
CATGCGGGAACAACCAGCTATCGATCGATTCGAATTCCTGATGGATGACCAGCCGGAGCTGGTAGGCCGTATACGTGACAAAGACCTGGCAAGCTACCTTGCCATGGAACCGGAGACTTTTAGCGTCCAGAAATCGAAGTTCGCCAAAAGGAAACGTCACAAGAATGGTTGACCATTTAAATAATCCACTTGAAATAAATCTTAATAAATCTCATTGTCCGCTCCTTTTTGGTGTAATAATTTTATGTGATTAGAGAAACGTGAAAATATACGCTAATTATGGAGGCGTTTATCAAGGAACTGTATGAACAATTGGAGCAGCAATTGGAGGCCGTTCCGCCGGATATCAATGCCGTGCGCGGATATAATGTGAAGACGGAACTGGCCGAGGATGCTATCAGAAAAGTAAAGGAGCATCTGCATCAACACCCAATGACCGACCAGGATATGGAGGTGTCATATTTTAAGTACTGGGCGCCACGATTTTTTAAGCTACAGCTGTTTCATACCTTATTGTATAACCTGGAGTGCGCGAGGATAACAGTTGCCGCGGAAGCATCCTTTAAAGAATACCTGAACAACGAGGCCAGACGAATACGCGGCTTTCAAAAAGAACATGAGGACCTTTGGGTCTATTACCTCCTGGCTGAAACGTCCCGGGATAAAGAACTCTTTATTTGCAGATGCCCGAGCAAATCCGAAGAATTTTTAACTGCCGATGAAATTTATTGTGGGAATAGCATCCTGCTGGCTAAGATAATGGCTTACGAAGCATTTTTGCCCATTATTACCAGGGAGCTTAATCAAATGGAAGCGGGAAAGGAAGATGCAGTGGCTGAGCTACCTGAAGATGCTATCGAGTATAAATGGATTCGCAGCAAGGCTGACGCTGCTGAAATTATATATGCATGGGCAAAATTGAAGTGCATTTCTGTCGGAGGACGAGAGGCGGATATAAAGGATCTGGCCGAGTTCTTCAAGATAAAGTTGGGCCTCGATATTGGCAATATATATGACGTGGAATGGCACAATAAGAAAAGAAAAAAAGAAAAAGCTCCTTTTTTGAATGCGATGGCGTGCGTATACCTGGACCCAGATAAATGATAACGTCATCCAATGACGTCGCTCTTTTGTACGTGAGATAAAGAATATTATACGACATGTATACGACTCGTATGATATAGATTTTGAAATGGCCTACTCGCGATATGATATTTGTCTTGTCAACAAATTATTCATTCAATGACAAGACATGTTAAAACAAATTTCTTCCATCAGCTTCATTGAAGCTATGACCCTGGTCACGGCGGTGTATTACCTGATAGTGGCGCTGCTCTTCTATCGCAGCGAGATGCAGCGATTCGTAGCAAACAACTTATTAAAGCGACCCGGCCGCAAGGGCCAGGGCGAAACACCTATGTAACATGACATATAGTGAATCGGAAGAGGCTTTGCGTAGCGACCCGGACAAATGGTAGTGGCAGTTGCTCATTCATAAAAAAGGAGGTAAGGTTAGTTCGACTGCCACTCCATTTCCGGGGTTCATCCATCACACTCAACATTTAAAAAAAAACTTATGAAGGGAAAGCATTTTTTATGCTGCCTCCTGCTGCTGGCGGGTGCGCAGTCGCTGCTGGCTCAGACCGCGGACGGTAACAACGGTATCAGCCAGGCCAATACCCTGATACGGGGATATTTCGATACGGCGACCCAGCTGATGTATGCCGTGGGCGCTATCCTGGGACTCATCGGGGCGGTGCGTGTATATCAACTCTGGAACGCCCCCCATGGGGAGGCGTCACGGGCGGCGGCGGGCTGGTTCGGGTCCATGATATTCCTGGCCGTGGTGGCGACGGTGATTAGGAGCTTCTTTGGCATTTAAATCTTATGTATGACTACGTTTAACATTAACAGAAATGTTGGCAGGCCCATCGAGTTCCGGGGATTGAAAGCCCAGTACATCCTGTACGCGGGCGGACTCCTGGTGGCTGACTTCCTGCTGTTTGTGATCCTGTACCTCTGTCATGTCAACTCCTGGATCTGCGTCGCGCTGAGCTTTGGGTCGGGCGCTACCGGCGTGAGCCTGCTGTACCGCCGCAGCCGGATATACGGTGCGTACGGATGGGCTCGAAGACGGGCCGGAAAAAATACTCCCAAGACCCTATGCTGCCGTAGCTGTACACTATTTATTCACTTAAAAAAAATGGTATGTCATCCACATTAGAACACTATTTTCCTATCCTGGAGATCAGCGACGGCTGTATCGTAGCCAAGAGCGGCGACTATACCGTCGGGTACGAGCTGATCAAGCCGGAGATATTTACCCTGAGCGGAGCGGCACTCGACAGCTTCCACCAGGCATGGGTACGCGCACTTGCGCTGCTGTCACCCCACACCCTCGTACACCTGCAGGACTGGTTTACACAGGCCAGCTACCAGGCGGATGCCGGCAAGGCACAAACCAGCTGGCTGGCACACGCAAGTGAGCAGTTCTTTCATGGTCGGGCGTACCTGGAACACCGATCCTACCTCTTCCTGACCAGGGAGACAGGCCAGAGAAAGCCAAAACCCGCCTTGTCGTCGCTGTTGCAACGCCACCTCGTGCCGGAAGAATGCCTGGACGCAGCCATTATCCGGGACTTCCTGGAACAGGCCGGGCGATTCGAGCGGATGCTGACTACCTCAGGACTATTGCAATGCCGCAGACTTACGGAGGAGGAGCTGACCGGCAATGAACACCATGCGGGCATCATCGAACAATATTGCCAGCTGTCGGGAGCCGGCATGACTTCCGGTGAACAGCCCGTCCGGGCTGTAAGAGATATTTCTTTCCGGGATGGTATTCACATCGGCGAGTACGAAGGGGTCTTGTATACCCTGGCGGATGCAGCGCACCTGCCTGTTCAATGCAGCAGCCATATCCGGTATACGCCCTACTCCACCGAACGGACGGCGTTTACCATCGGCTTTGCTACGCCACTGGGGCCCTTACTACCCTATAACCATCTATGCAGCCAATTCATCCGGATCGAAGATCCCACGCTCGCCACCGGCAAGTGGGAACAAAAACGTCGACGACTGCATTCCCTGTCGGCGCACTCCCGGGAAAATGGCATCACCCGGCAGGCGGTGGACGACCACCTGGACGAAGCGATGACCCGTCAGCGACAAATGGTCAAAGCCCATTGTAATGTATTTGCCTGGACAGCACATCCCGAAGAGATACCTGCCATGCGCAAGGAAATCTCGGCGGCCATTGCCCAGTTGGGCGCACACCCCCACCCCGAGACGGTCTGTGGGCCTATCATATGGTACGGTGGCATACCGGGCAATGCGGGTGATCTTCCGGTGGACCAGTATTTCGATACGTTCGCAGAACAGGCGGCCTGTTTTATCCTGCCGGAAACCAATTACCGTAGCAGCGACAGCCCGTTTGGCATCCGGCTGGGCGACAGGATCACCGGCAGACCTGTTCATACCGACATCAGCGACGAGCCGATGCGGAAGGGATGGACCACCAACCGGAACAAATTTGTGCTCGGCGGGTCGGGCAGCGGGAAATCATTTTTCATGAACCTGTTATCCCGCAGCTACCACGAACAAGCGGCGCATCTGCTTATCGTCGACATGGGAAATAGTTATGCCGGCTTGTGCAAGCAGGTTAACGGGCGCTACTTCACCTGCCAGGAGGCGGCGCCTATTCAATTCAATCCGTTTGTATTGCCGGAGGGTCAAACACTGGATATCGAGAAAAGAGAGAGTATCAAGACGCTGCTGCTGGCGCTCTGGAAAAAGGAGGACGAGGCCTTT
>DASZWE010000254.1:0-5322 GCA_035546735.1 Puia sp. | reverse complement strand
GGGTATTGACTCAAAAAGTCTTTCTTACACGCCCCCAATACCAGGCCAGCCAGGGCGGCTATAGAAAATATCGTTTTATATCTTGCCTGTCGCATGATGATTCGTTTAATAAGGTGATCTTAAAAATTAATGTTTGCGCCTATCAAAAACACACGGGGGACAGGATAAGACCCGTTGTCCGTACCCGCATTCGTCTGGTTATCCTTCGTATCATTCACCTCCGGATTCTGACCGGGATATTTGGTGAACATAAAGACATTCTGCGCGCTCGCATATAGCCGGACACTCTTGACATACCGCAGCGCCTTGGGACCTACCGTATACCCCAGGGTTATATTCTTGACCGCCAGATAATCGCCGCTAAACACCCACGAGCTGTTGGTCAATCTGTACAGCTCGGTCGTATTCGCCAGGGTCCTCGGCACACGCCCATTCCCGGGGTTGGCCTCGGAACGCCACCTGTTTTGCATATCGTTCGTCATGTTGAAGATGCCATCCAGGTTATGCAGGTTCTGCAAATTCGTATTCATGATCTTATTACCCACCTGCCCGGCCACCGTCACACCCAGGTCGAAATTCATATACCCGAAACTGTTCGTCATGCCATAGATATACTTGGGACTGGTCCTGCCCAGGAAAGTCTCATCGCTGATATTGATCGTGTCGTCCTTATTCACATCCAGCATACGGGCGGTGCCCACAGCGGAAGTGGCCTCCTTCGGATATTTTGCATAGTCGGACTGGTTCATGTACAATCCCAGGAACTGATACCCATACAGCTCGCCGACACGGTGTCCCACCGCCGTCCGGTTGTAATCGCTGTAACGATTGGTGCCGCCGATAGGCGTATTGTTCAGCAGCGATATAACTTTATTATCATTGAACGCAACATTAAAGTCAGTCGTCCACGTGAAGCCTCCTACAAAATTCTTCGTGCTGACAGAGAGCTCATGTCCCCATATATCAAACTCGCCGACATTGCTTTGTATCGTGGTATACCCGGATGCAGCAGGTATGGGATCGGGATACAGCATATCGGTGGTATGCTTGCGATAGTAGTCATAGTTCAAAGAGATCCTGTCCCGCAGGAAATTGATCTCTACGCCGATGTCCGTTTGCTTCGATGTCTCCCAGGTCAGATAGGGATTTCCCAGCACATTGATGGCCTCGCCCAGCGTCGTGGTGCCGTTGAAGACATAGTTGGCGGGAGCTAAGGTGGATACCGCTGTATAATTACCGATGTTATTATTTCCCGTCAGCCCATAGCTGCCCCGCACCTTCAGGTAGGATATCACACCCCGTTTGGGGAAGAAATCTTCGTCCGAAGCTACCCAACCTGCGGACACCGATGGGAAGGTGGCGTATCGCTTGTAGGACCCAAACCGGCTGCTCCCATCTCTCCGTATCGTACCGGAAATATAATAGCGCTTCTTATAATCGTAGTTCAACCGCGCCAGCTCCGATATCAGGGTCCAGGTGGCAGCATTCGAAGTGCCCGAAGTGGTGGAGGCGCCGGAGATATAATGCACCGCATCATTGGCAAACCCGGTGCCCGTGATGGACCGGTTGTTCTGGTTCCATTTCTGCGAAGTATATCCCACCAGCACATCGATAGTATGATCGCCGAAGGAATGTGCATAATCCACGGTATTCTCGATCAGCCATGAATAAGAGTTATTGGAAATATTGACCGCCGAAGTAGAGGTCAGCGGTATGGGAGGCGGCGCTCCAAATGTGCCATACCATGTGCCATAATAAGCGTTAAAGTCCTGGGTCAGCAGATCCCCGCTAACAGCGGTCCTGGCATGCAACCCCGTAATAGGCTCGATCTCCACATAGCTGTTCCCCAGGAAATGGATATCGTTCATGTTGTTCTGCATGTTCAGCTCCTGCTGCAGGAAATTCGGCAGCGCATACATCCCAAAGGAAGTAGTATTCAGATTGAAGCTCCCATCGCTCTTGTAAGGCGATATCAGGGGGGAGCTGATCCCCGCGCCGCTGACTACCTGCCGGTTGCCATTGATACCCAGGTTACCGCCCCTCGTGTTATGATCGATTTGATAGGTTGGCGCCAGGTTCACTCCCAGCTTTACCCATTTGGCCGGACGGTATTCATTGTTGCTGCGGAAGCTGAAACGCTTGACGCCGGTATTCACCAGCACGCCACTCTGATTGAAATAGTTCAGGGTTGTGCTCGAAGACAGCTTCTCATTGCCGGACGATACCGTCACCGAATAGTTCTCGATAGGCGCTGTACGCAGTATCTGGCTATACCAGTCCGTCCCGGCGCCATATTGGCTGGGGTCCGCATAGTCGGCAGGCACGACAGCCTGGCCCTGCGCATTCTTCCAGTTCTCATACGTGATCTTGTCCTCATAATATCCTTTCATAAAAGTGGCGAACTCCCGGGCATTCATCAGGTCGGGCCGTCCCCGCTGAGGCACGCTCTGCCAGCCATAATAAGCGTTGGCGCTGACAGAAGTCTTGCCTATTTTCCCTGTCTTGGTAGTAATGATGATCACTCCGTTGGCAGCACGGCTCCCATACAATGCAGTGGCAGCGGCATCTTTCAATACGCTGAAGGACTCTATCTGGTCGGGTGGGATCAGGTTGAGATCGCCCGTACCGCCGGTGACATCACTGCTGATAGGCTGCCCATCCACCACGATCAGGGGCTGGTTCCCCGCTCCGAGCGAGGCTGCGCCACGGATACGGATCGTCATCGCCTGACCAGGCATGCCGCTCGTCTGGTTCAGCTGCAGACCTGCCACCTTACCGGCCAGCTTCTGAGAGAACTCCGTAGCCGACACATCCTGCACGCTGGATGCATCCACCTTGTTGACGGCGCCGGTAATATCCCGCTTGCGCTGGCGGCCATAGCTCACCGTTACCTGCTCCAGGGTATTGTCGGCCGTCTCCAGGGTGATCGATAGGTCGGACGGACCACTGGCCTTTATTTCCACCGTCTTATACCCGATGTGACTGATGAGAAGCGTAGCGCCCGGTCTGACAGAGAGGGTAAACCTTCCGTCAACATCCGTCATGACGCCTCCTTTGACGCCTCTTACCTGTATGGACGTCCCGGACAGGTCGGTAGAGCTCGCACCCAGACTGACCTTACCTGTTACGGTCACAGTCTGGGCAAATGCTGCGGTGCTTAAAAGAATTAATAGGAAGAAAATGTTGAATTTCATATGACAGCCGTTTTGGTTTTAAATGTTAATGTCTGTCCTTCGGACAACAGACCCGTGGCCCGTTTTCAGAGCCTTAACCTATCCCAAATTTATCCCCCCATCACGCCGGTACGCATGTCAATTATTTTTTACTTTTTGTACTTTTTGATATTTTTCCGGTCTCACTGTCCAAATGCTTTCCGATATGCACAACTTTCATAAATACCTCGCCGTCTCCGCAAAAGAGGAATCCTGGGGTTTCTATGTAACAAGTTTAGGGTATTCACGTACAGACCCTAACCAGGTTTACCCTCATAACCAGGAGCACCCGCTGACTCACTCCTTCACCTGGAACAAGGGCCGCATACTCAACGACTATTATATTGTATTCATCTCGAAAGGCCAGGGCGTTTTCGAATCGGCACGCAGCCAGCCCACAGTTATCAAGGCCGGCACCTGCTTCTTCCTCTTCCCCGAAGTATGGCACCGTTACAAACCGGACCGCAGCACCGGATGGGAAGAATACTGGATCGGCTTCCGTGGAAGATACCCCGATCAGCTGATGAACAAAGGTTTCTTCAGCTCCGCCTTTCCCGTGGCAAGCCCCGGCCTCAACGACACGCTGCTGGGACTCATGCAGAAGATACTCGACAACGTACGCTCCGGCACCCTCGGCTATCACCAGGTCATCTCAGGCATTACATTACAAATACTGGGATTGATACACGCCCTGTCCACACACGAAGAATTGAGCAGTGACGAGGACGAACAGGCGGTAGAGAAAGCAAAGTTTTTTTTAAGGGAAAATCTGGAATCCCCGCTCGACATGAAACAGCTGCTAAAGCAGTTCCCCATGAGCTATTCGAAGTTCAGAAAAATATTCAAGCGGGTGACGGGCGAGTCGCCCAATCAATATCATCTCAATCTCCGGCTCGACAAGGCGCGCGAGCTGCTCAATACTACCAATTTGAACGTGACGGAAGTAGCCTATAGCCTTGGCTTCGATTCCGTATTCTATTTTTCAAAGCTGTTCAAGAAAAAGAATGGCATCAGCCCAAAATCTTATCGAGGCAGGTAGCGGCCCGCCGGGCTGGTCAAAAATAGCGCTGCCGCAGCAGGCCCTTCATGTAAACATTGATCTCGAACTGATCCGCCACCGGCACATTCTTGAAAGGTATCATGGGCAGATAAGGCGGCGGCCCGAACTCTGTCGTAATAGTAAGCACCTTCTGCCCGGCCCGGCGACGGCCCTCCACCATCCTGTCCCACCAACCGAAGAACCGATCCACCGCCGGCTTCCATTCCGCGGCCCGGGGATCAGGTATCTGCGGCCCCTCTTCAAAACCTACCCGCGCATGAATATGACGCGTCCGGGCAATGGCCTGCTCTACCGTCCCCTGGAAATTCTCCAGAAAGCTTTCCGTCGTACACACCCAGTGCGACAGGTCCGCCGTAATGACAAGCTCCGGCCGCGCATCGAAATAAGGCTGCATCTCCGCCGGGTGAAATCCCACACGCCCCCGATGCGTCTCATGCGCCACGATCAGCCCCGTCCGGACCGTGAACTCCGCAGCAATATCTATCAGTTCCAGGTTTTGCTGGAAAGAAAAATAATCCCTACCCGTATGACAATTCATGAGAATAGGGCCGCCCTGTGCGCTGAATTGCAAATACTCCCGAAATGACTTCTTAAAAGCCCCGAAGTCCGCGCCACGCGCCTGGTGCTGATGCGACACCAGCAACAGCTCTTCCTGTTGCAGCGCATCGAAAAGCTTCTTTTGTACAGTGGCGTCATCCGGTATCCATGTATCGATACCATCATACCCGGCTTCTTTTATTCTATGGCAGAAGGTCGTAATATCCTGGGACTCGTGTCCCCAAAGAGGGGCCAGTATTTTTATTTCCATGTGTAAATATACCAACCCAACCCCGTTTTGGAAGCAGCATCACAAAAAACATACTGAAAAAGAATATCCCCTTATTCACATCCAGGATGTTCTCCGATAAGGAGATACACACAATGATCGATACAAATGCCATCAGACAGACATCCCTTCGTCGCCAGGCCTCCCTGAATGCCAGCACCAGCACGGTGAGATAGATCAGCATCCCAAATATCCCTGTCTTCAGCCAAAAGCTGAGGTATTGA
>DASZWE010000253.1:0-2426 GCA_035546735.1 Puia sp. | reverse complement strand
AAACCTTTCAAGATAGCGGAACTGCTGGCCCGGGTACGCTCCCTGCTGCGAAGAGCCCCTGCCACGGCCCCCGCGAGCGCACCCGCCATTCCCTCCTCCTCCGCCCCCGCAACACCCTCTCCCTCCGCCCCCGCAAACCCGGATCCCGCCGGCCCCACCGGTAGCCCCACAGTTATCCCGCCTGCCGGCGGTCACGCAGTCACCTCTCCCACCGTCGGTCCCACAGCTGCCGCCCCTGCCGGCCGGCCCGCGCAACACAATGCCAATGTCCTCCTATTCTCCGATCTTATACTAAACCTCGACGAAAAAAATGCCCGGCGCGATAACAGGACCATCGAGCTCACCGCCACCGAATTCAGACTGTTGGAATACCTGATGCGCAATCCCCGCAAAGTGCTCTCCCGGATGGACATACTCGAAAAGGTCTGGGGATACGACTTCAACATGAACACCAAATCCGTGGATGTCTATATCAACTATTTGCGTAAGAAACTGGAGACCACCAGCTCCCCGCGGATCATCCACACCGTGGTAGGCATGGGTTATA
Organism: Puia sp.; assembly: GCA_035546735.1. Classification (GTDB taxonomy): domain Bacteria; phylum Bacteroidota; class Bacteroidia; order Chitinophagales; family Chitinophagaceae; genus Puia. The sequence continues at coordinate 1,879 of DASZWE010000253.1, read as the reverse complement.
TTTTAAAAGAAGAATAGCCCATGAAGATACAGCTAAAGATCACGTTGTTATTTACGCTCCTCTGCCTTTCGGTAGTGCTGCTGCTCAGCCTGGCAGTGTATTATTTCGCCAACGAAAAGGCGTTCCAGGACTTTTACACCCGGCTGGAACTACGGGCGGTCATCGCCTCCAAAATTAGTTTTGACGTCAACCAGGGCAGCCAGGACGCATATGAGCACCTGCGCCAACAGCATGTACAGCAGCTGCCCGAAGAAGAAGAATTTATCATACGGACGGATACGCTCGACAGGATAAAGAATACCCCCCTTTACAAAACCGCCGGCACGGCCTTCTTCGACGAGGCCCAAAAGAATGGAAAAGCCATAGCCCGCCATAACTTTCAGTTCTTCGCCGCTATCACCCATTCGACAGGGCAGCAACAATACCTGATCATCGTAACAGCCGTCCATAGCTATGCGCAGAACTTCCTGGCCAACCTTTCTACCATACTGATCATATCCAGCATCCTGTCCATCGTTGTACTATTCAGCATCGGGCTCCTGTTCTCCCGGCAGGTGCTGTCCCCCATCCGGAACATGGCGGGCAGAGTGAACACCATCAGCATCACCTCCCTGCACGAACGCCTGGAAGTAGGAAAGGGCAAGGACGAGCTGACCCTGCTGGCCGCCACTTTCAACGACATGCTTTCCCGGTTGGAAACGGCCTTTGAAACGCAGAATAATTTTGTCAGCAATGCATCCCATGAGTTGAATACCCCCTTGACCGCCATCATCGGCGAGGCCGACCTGTCCCTGGTCCGGCAGCGTACGCCCGAACAATACCAGGAGACACTGAAGGTCATCATGAGCGAAGCCGAAAAGCTGAAGGCGATCACCAGCGGACTGCTGGAGCTGGCGCAGTCGAGCTTTCATGGCCATCTGGTGTATGACGAGGTCAACGTCGATGAGCTGGTGCATAACAGCATCCACGTGGCCACCAACGTATACCCCGGATGTACCATCCGGCTGGATCAAAGCCTGCGTCCCGCAGCGCATAGGGAGCTGACCATCCGTGGGAATGCACAATTGTTCGAACTGGCCATCTCCAATGTATTGCTCAACGCCTGCAAATATTCAGGGGATAAGCCGGTGACCCTTGCCGTAGGCCTCAGCAAATCCCAGGTCATCTTTATCATTACGGACCAGGGTATTGGCATACCCGCCGGCGAGATAAAACATATTTTCGATCCCTTCTTCCGGGCATCCAATGTCAGGAACACCCGCGGCTACGGGATTGGACTGCCGCTGGCCCGGAACATCGTTCATCTGTACAAAGGCGTCATAGAAATACATTCCAAAGAGAACAGCGGCACCGAGGTGATCATAAAATTCCCGCTCTAGGCCCGAAGCAACCCCGTGCCTCGCCATTCTGCATCAGGCTGTTAGCCTTTCTTACCAAATTCTTACCGGATTCTTACCACATTCCTGCCTCGCTCTTACCCCGCTCTTACCCCGGCAATGCATCTTGCTCTAAAATCAATCACCATGCAATACGAAACACCCGTCCGATCCATCTTATTACCCACGGACCTCAGCATCTCCTCTTTGTATCCCATACACGAGATCTGTAAAAATGCAGCCGGACAGCGTTGCAACATCTACGTTGTTCATTCATTGAACACCCCTACGGGTATCATGGACCTCCTCTTCCTCAAGGAAAGAAAATCCTATAAAATGCTGTCGTCCTCTTTCCTGGAAGGGCTGGAAATGTTGAGGAAAAAATATGCATCCACCATCCACCTGCTGTCGTTCGAATTCCTGTACAGCCGGTCCCGGTCCTACCTCCGCAGCTATATGGATGCCCGTGGCATCGGCTCCATCTATATACTGAAAGACTACCA
>DASZWE010000252.1:0-5415 GCA_035546735.1 Puia sp. | reverse complement strand
CTTTATGTCATCAACGGCATGCCGATGGACAACTCCGTGCCGGGAGGCGCGCCTACGGTCAATGGGATCACGAACAATGTGGACCGTGGGGACGGCATCGCCGGCATCAACCCGGACGATATAGAATCCATCAGCGTACTCAAGGGCGGCACAGCCGCCGCTCTTTACGGGTCCCGGGCCAGCAATGGAGCTATCCTTATCACGACTAAAAGAGGCAACGCCCGGAAGGGGGTAGGGGTCGAATACAATTCCACCATCACCCTCGACAATGTGGCGGTCATCCCCGACTTCCAGTATGAATATGGTCAGGGCCTGGATGGTGTAATGCCTACCGATGCATCCAGCGCGCTTGCTTCCGGAAGAAAATCCTGGGGCGCCAGGATCGATGGCAACACCAACTATTTTGCAGTGGATGGGAAGACCCATCCCTATACGGCAAAGAAAAATAATCTTCAGAACTATTACCAGACAGGCACCACCGTTACCAACAGCATTGCTTTTTCAGGAGGCAATGAGTCTGTAACCTATCGCCTCTCCGCAGCAGAGCTCAATAGCAAAGGAATACTTCCCAAAACAACCTATGATCGAAAGACCCTGAACCTATCCGTTGGCGGCAAGCTGAGCGAGAAGCTGTCTATCGACGCCCTGGCCCAGTACAACCTGGAGGTCGGCCACAACCGCACCGGCGCAGGGGACGCCCTGGGTAATCCCAACTGGACGCCTTTGGAGATCGCCAATACGGCGGATGTCCGCTGGCTGAAGCCCGGTTACGATTCCCTGGGGAATGAAATGCCGTGGAATGATGCGCCCATCGCCTCCAATGGTTATTTTGTGCAGAACAAGTACCAGGAGAATGATACGAAGAACAGGTTCATCGGACAGGCGACGCTTACATACAAGCCGATACCCGGCCTGACATTCAAGGCCACCATCAGCCAGGACCAGTACAACTACAACTATACGAATATCCTTCCTACAGGGACCTTATACGTGTTCAACGGGCAGTACACCGGACTAAAGACGGATCTGCACGAGACCAACACGCAGGTCACGGGCACCTACAAGACGTCCCTTGGAAAGGACATCGGCCTGTCGGTACTGGCCGGCGGCAACGCCCGCAGGAATGGGGAAAACCGGCTGACCCTGAACGGGGCCAATTTCAATATCCCTTATTTCTACAGCTTCTCCAACCTCGCGTCCCAGTCCGCTGTCCCATACTCCCCGCGTATATCCACCAACAGCCTTTTCGGCGGCGTGGACCTCGATTACAAGAGCCTTCTCTTCTTAAGCGCCACGGGCCGTGAGGACTGGTTCTCGACCCTCAGCCCTGGCAGCGATCATATCTTTTATCCCATGGTTGGCGCCAGCTTTGTGCTCTCCGATGCCGTCACCCTGCCGGCTGTTTTCAACTTTGTAAAGCTGAGGGCTTCCTGGGCGGGAGTAGGGGGCGGATCGCCGAATGCATTCCAGATAAACCAGACTTATAGCAGCGTCGCCAGCTCCGGACAGCCCCTTCAGAATGTGACGGGGGATGCCAACGGCGATAACTTCATATCCAATGCGCACCTGCGGCCCTATACTTCCACTACGACGGAGGGAGGCTTCGAGGCGCAGCTGTTGAATAACCGGATAGGGATAGACCTTACCTTGTACGACCGCCGGACCACCAATGAGATCGTCAAGACGGCCGTATCAACCACTTCCGGCTACAGCAATGCCATTCTCAACATCGGCGAGCTGAGGAACAAGGGCATCGAGCTCCTGCTTACCGGCAAGCCTGTCCGGACCACCAATTTCGGGTGGACCATCAGCTACAACGTAGCCTACAATAACAACAAGGTGATCAGACTGGCGCCGGGCCTTCCTTCCATACAGATAGCCACTTCGGTGGGCAACTGGGGCCTTCTCGATCACATCGAAGGTCAGCCGGCGGGAATGATCGTAGGCACCCGCATGTTAAAGGACAACAAAGGGGATATTGTTTTTAACAGGTCTTCCCATGTGCCCGTTATCGACCCCAACCTGCAGATCCTGGGCCGCAGCGTGGCGCCTTATACGATGGGCCTGACCAATGAGTTCCGGTATAAGAGCCTTTCCTTCAGCTTCCTGCTGGACGGGAAGTTCGGGAACAAGATCTTCTCCATCTTCGAGCTCTATGCTACCCGCATGGGCAAGCTGAAGAGCACGCTCCCCGGCCGGGACGGCGGATTGCACCTGCAGGGTGTGGATCAATCCGGAGGTATCTATGATACGACCATCACCCAGACGGGTGGTGTTCTGCGCAATTACTATGACAACCTCAAAACGTACTCCGATCACTTCATACACGATGGCAGCTTTATCAAGCTGCGGCAGGTCATCTTCTCTTACAATATCCCTGTCAACAGACTGAAATTTGTCAGGCTGCAGACGGCCAGCATCTCGTTCGTCGCCCGCAATCTGCTGATCCTGTACAGGGACACGAAGAATTTCGATCCTGAACAAAGCTTTACCAACAGCGATGCCCAGGGATTCGAATCCATCGGGCTGCCCAGGACGCGCTCATATGGTCTGAACCTGGCAGTTAAATTCTAACCTCAAATTCGTTGCAATAATGAAAAAGCAAATAATAAAATACGCTCTGGTCTTTCCGATGGCCTTTGGTATTCTCGCCCTGCCCTCTTGTGACAAGGGCTTCTCGGATCTCAATGTCAACCCCGATGCGGTCTCGGCTCCCGTCCCGGCCTATATCTTTACCAAGGCGCTCTATGACGGAGGTGGCAATAATGGACATTACGGCACCAGCATGGGAGATTTTTTCCTCATGGGGGCCATGCAGTATACTACCAGCTACAATGATGTGGCCGGCTTCGGGTCCAAATATATCACCAGCCAGGTGCAGCAGTCTGCAGGACCTTTCGGCGCCGCCTATCCGGACGAGATCAATGAGCTCGGCATCATCATCAAGGCGGTGAAGGACGATCCCTCCAGGGTCAACCTGCTTGCCGCAGCCAGGATATGGAGAGTATACTGTTTCAGCAAGCTCACCGATCTGTATGGGGATATCCCATATTTTCAGGCCGGCCTGGGCTCCGACTCATCGGTATACAAACCTGTTTACGATGCACAAAAGGATATCTATCCCAATATGTTGTCGGAGCTGGACGCCGCTGCGCAAAGCCTCGATGCTTCCAAGACCACTTTCGGTACGGCCGACCTGATCTATGGCGGCAACCCCGGCCAGTGGAAGAAATTTGCTTATTCCCTTATGCTGCGGCTGGGCATGCGGCTTACCAACGTAGACGCTGCTTCCGCGCAGACATGGGTGCAAAAGGCCATCACAGGAGGTATTATCACACAGGATGCCGACATTGCAAAGATCTCCTATATCGATGGCGGCCAGGACATCAATAAGAATCCACTGATGCTGGATATGTGGAATGCAGACTATATCGCCCAGGATGGCGTTAAGAATCCCGAGGGCGGCAAGTACCAGCAGAAATGGATCGACTCGCTGAAAGCGTACAATGATCCGCGGCTGCCCATCATCTCGGTAGTGTATACAGCGTCCAAGACGACGGATACTTCCTTTGCCCTGCAGAAGGGGATGCCGGATAATATCGCCAATGCCATCCCCGCCAATTTCGGCACCTACTCGGAGCCTAATCCAAACACGGTGCTGCTCCGGAGCTCGCCGCGGCTGGTATTCACCGTGGCGGAAGGGGATTTTCTTCTCGCTGAAGCGGCACTACGGGGTTGGTATAACGGCGCCACCGCTGCGGCTTCTTTCGAGGCGGGCGTCCGGGCCGCCATGCGTCACTGGTCGATCATTGCCGGCAGCGCCGGTACGATATCCCAGACTGCGATCGACGATTATGTAAGCAATAATCAGCTGAATACGGCAGCTTCTACAGCCGAGCAGATGCGGGAAATATATACACAATTCTGGTTCGGCATCTTCCCCGATGCGCAGGAAGTATACAATAACTATCGCCGCACTGGCTGGCCGGCCCTGACGCCCAACAATTATCCCACGAATGCTACGGGTGGGAAGATATTCAGAAGATGCCTGTATCCGACCTCGGAGAAGAACCTGAACACGGCCAACTATAATGCGGTTGTAGCCCGGCAGGGAGCCGACGATCTCATGACCCACATATGGTGGGATAAATAAGGACGAACAAATGACCTGGCTTTTTTATTTTCTCATAAAGCAAGCTGAGTTTTGGAAAAGGGGGCAGCTCTCTGCCCTCTTTATTCTGTTGCCATCGTTGTTCGCTGTTGCACAGAATGACACTGTCCGGGATGACCAGGCCAGCGATTATAATCTCAACAGGCCGGAACGTGTGGAATGGTTCCGCAACGCCGGGGCGGGTCTCTTTATCCATTTCGGCGTGGATGCGCAGCTGGGCATCGTCATCAGCCACTCGCTGGTAGGAGCTTCCAACGATTATGTGGACCGGTATTTCAACCAGCTGCCGCAGACCTTCGACCCTCTCCGGTGGTCTCCTCATGAAATAGCCGTGCTGGCAAAACTTTCGGGTATGAAGTACATCGTATTCACCACCAAGCATCATTCAGGTTTTTGTATGTGGGATACCAGGACCAGCCCCTTCAATATCATGAACACACCTTATCACAAGGACCTGTTGCGGGAGTTTACGGATGCGACACGCGCGGAAGGACTTGATGTGGGATTCTATTTTTCACCGGAGGATTTCTGGTTCCTTCACCAGCATGGGATACCTATCAGCCGGACGGATGTGAAGATGGACGACAGCGTACGAAAGGCATACGATGAGTACACCCGTCGCCAGTGCGAGGAGCTGATGACCCATTATGGGAAGATCGATGTACTGTTCATTGACGGCTCACCCAAGGACGTGGTTAAGAAAACCTGCTGGCAGCTGCAGCCGGGCCTGCTGATCACCCGCGGCGCCATGCGAACGCCTGAGCAGGTGCTGCCCGGAGAAAAAAGTACCGACCCCTGGCTATCCTGTATCACCATGGGTACGGCATGGCAATACCAGCCCACCAATGATAGATACAAATCGGGCAACCAGCTCATCCGGCTGGCCATCGAAGCGCGAGCCAAGGGCGGCTCGCTGTTGCTGAATGTAGGCCCCATGGCCGATGGAGCGCTCCCTGCCGAACAGGAGGGCAGACTGCGGGAAATGGCTGCCTGGTATTTCATCAATCACGAGTGCATGGATAGTGTCCGCAGTTGGGTCGTCAGCAGGGAGGGAGACATATGGTTTACGGCCCGGGGCCATACGCTTTATGCCATTGTTACCAGTGAGTGGAAAGAAGGGGAAAGAAGGACCTTTCATCTCCATTCGGTGAAAGCTGGTCCGGACGCGCGTATCAGCGTTCTTGGCCAGAACAGCCGGATCATTGAATACAAGCAGGACGATGTGAGCTGCCGTCTTCGGCAGA
>DASZWE010000251.1:0-4700 GCA_035546735.1 Puia sp. | reverse complement strand
CCACCGTATTCCCCATAAAGCACCCCTTTCCTGTTGGACTACCCCGAGCTAAGGAGTCTGCATTGCAAGACCTGTGGCACACATTGAGCCTATTCACCCAAAAAATCCAGGTCAAAATAGTATCGCCCCCTATTCTCCCTGTCGACATACAGGGACGTATGCTTCTTTTTGTCCAGGTAAAATGATACGGTGATCTTATCCTTCGGGATCACCCGGGTCATAAATTTCTCCACTACTCCACTCCGCGGGTCCTGCCTTTCATAGATCAGCACGCTTTGCCGGACCTCCACCTGCTCCAGATTTCTCCAGGCGCCTCCTCCCAGCGTGTTCCAACCCTCGATCTCCCTCTCGATGCTCAGCGTCAAAAATTCATTATCCCGCCCATATTGCTGTTTCTCTTCACTGTAGCTATGCTCCTTTATCTCACATTTTGATAGGTCTACCTGTATCTTCTCTCCATTGTTCTTCAGGTCGGCGATGGTCGCCATCAGCTTTTTGCGCATCTCAAGCTCCTTGCCATCAGGCGTATATCGAAGGAATAAAAAGCCGCCCGCAAACAGTGCAAGCCCAATCAGCCAAAAAAGGAATGGATAAGGGATCAGTTGCCCGGTGTAATGTTTAAAAAAGGTCAGGGTCAAAAAGCCCAGCCCAAACAAGAAGTAGGCTAAAATGCGTCTCCACATGGTTAAGGGTGTCCGTTTTAGAAGGACCTCATTAAAATAGGGAAAAAATGCTTATCTTTTATTCAAACCCACCATTTATGAGCGTCCTTTCACGCAGGCAAGCCATCAAGACAATTGCCGCCGGTAGCGGCATCCTGCTGCTGTCCCCAAAATCGATGTTCTCCTCCACACGTTCTAAGGACAGGCTGGGTGTAGCCCTGGTTGGTTTGGGATACTACAGCACCGACCTCCTGGCGCCCGCCCTGCAGCAGACAAAGCATTGCTACCTGGCAGGCATCGTTACGGGCACACCCGCAAAGGCCGAGGCATGGAAGAAAAAATACAATATCCCAGACAAGAACATTTACAACTATCAGAACTTCGACAGCATTGCCAACAATCCGGATATAGATGTGATATATGTGGTATTGCCGCCCTCGATGCACAAAGAATATGTGATAAAGGCCGCCAATGCAGGGAAGGAGGTGTGGTGCGAAAAGCCGATGGCGTTGACGGAAGCCGAATGCAGCGCCATGATCGATGCCTGCCGGTCCAACAAAAAGTCCCTGGCCATCGGCTATCGCCTGCATCATGAGCCCAATACACAGGAATGGCGCCGCCTGGTAAAAGAACAAACGTTTGGGAAGGTCACGAAGGTGAGCTGTGCAGCCGGCTACTATGAGACACGTACCGACCACTGGAAGCAGAAAAAGGAAATGGGCGGCGGTGTATTGTACGACATGGGCGTATACGCCATACAGGGAGCAAGACTGGGTACGGGCATGGAGCCCGTTGCCATCGTCTCTGCACAGACCTCTACCACCAGGCCGCAGATCTATAAGAACGGCCTGGATGAAACCACGATCGCAACGCTGGAGTTTCCCGGTGGTGTGACAGCCGACATAAGGACCAGCTTTGGCGAGAACATCAATTTTCTCAATATCACCTGTGAAAAAGGTGAAATAAAAATGGAGCCTTATTCCGCTTACAACGGACAGAATGGAACTACCCCGCAGGGTATTATCAACCATCCATATGATATCCCCTTCCAGCAGGCCAAACAAATGGACGACGATGCGCTGTCCATTATGCAAAAGAGGCCCATGCTGGTGCCGGGTGAGGAAGGCCGGCGCGACATCCGCCTGGTGGAAGCCATTTACAGATCCGCTGCTACAAAACAAACGGTGCGATTATAAACGCGGGGAAAAAATACCCCATTCTTCCATCCGGCGAATCCTTGATAATATCGTAAATTGTCAAAAAGGAGGATAGATGTGATGGATGCAAGCATTTATCATAAAATGGTGGAGGAGGTCGAGGACTATGCGATCCTGCTGTTGGACAAGAACGGAATAGTTGTAAACTGGAACAAAGGCGCTGAAAAGATCAAGGGATATAAAGACGTAGAAATTATAGGCAGGCATTTCAGCGTCTTCTACACACCGGAAGATCAGGATGCAAAATTACCGGATTCGCTGATCGAGAAAGCAAAACTGGATGGAAAGGCTATTCACGAAGGTTGGCGTGTTCGGAAGAATGGCGCCGCTTTCTGGGGCAGCATCGTAATTACCGCCATTCATGACGAAGAAAATAATGTCATTGGGTTTACCAAGGTCACGCGTGATCTCACCGAAAAAAAAGCCGCGGAAGACCGTATCCTGAAATATTCGCGTCAATTGGAAACGCAAAACAAAGAGCTTCAGCAGTTCGCTTACGCGGCGGCGCACGATATGAAGGAACCGCTGAGAAAGATCCAGTTTTATCTGTCGGCGGCCCTGGAAAAAAATACGGAGATCAACCTCGAGAAAAGGCGAACCTATCTCCTGCGATCAGGAGAAGCAGCCAGGCGAATGCAAAGTCTGATCGACGACATGCTGGCCTTCACAAGAGTGTCCGAGCCTGTCGGGCAATTTGAAGACGTAGACCTGAACAGTACGCTTGGCGAGGTGGCTGTTTTTTACCAGGACACCCTGGAATCTATTCAGGGAGAGTTCATCATTCCCGGTCTGCCCAAGGTCCGGGGCATTCCTTTTCAGCTGCTCCAGGTCTTTTTGAACCTGATCAGCAATTCTATAAAATACCGCAGTCCGGACCGGCCTCTCAGGATTGAAATGACATCTGAAAATGTGGCCGATCCCAATCCCCAGCATAAATCCTATCGCCCCGGACAGCTAAAAAAGATCGTTGTGAAAGACAATGGCCTCGGTTTCGCGCCTCAATACAGTGAGCAGATCTTCGAGATGTTTCACCGGCTGCACGGCAGGGAATTTTCGGGTACGGGAATAGGTCTCGCCATCTGTAAAAAGATCATGGAAAACCATCAGGGGTTCATCCGGGCCCGGGGGGAGTTGAATGAAGGAGCCGTATTCGAGCTTTATTTTCCGGCCTGACCCTACGTTCTGCAATAATCCAGCATTATGCCGGCCATTCGCCTCAGATCGCTGGTCTTGCTGGGTTTGATAAAATACTCTTTTGCACCGGCCTTTATGCAACGGTTCATATCTTCTTGTCGTCCCGAGGTGCTCCAGACCACTTTGGGAATGTGTGAATACCGCTGGTCATTGCGAATTTTTTCCAGCACCTCGGCCGCATTCAGGATCGGCATTTTGTAATCCAGCACGATCACACAGGGAAGGTCATCATCCGCTGTATTTGCGAGGTATCGGAATACCTGGCCTCCATTTTGGACAGTATGGATCGACATGTGGTCATCCAGCTGGTTCAAGACCTCGGTCAATATTTCAAGGTCCTCAGTGTCATCATCGGCAATGAGTATCTTCCTTTTCGTAGAAGGCATAGTGCTTAAATTTTCCCCACCCGAATATAAAGGCAAGGTCCGTGCCATGCCGTAAGAACGAAGAATTTTTTTGATAAAACGCTAAATTAATTAGTGCTTACCCATCAGCAACCTGGAAAAAAATAGTAGCTTTAGCCATGCAGAAATATCTTTTACTGGCCGCACTGTTCTGTTTACCGTGCCTTGCGCCTTTCGCCCAGACAACAGCCTACACCCCTTCTCCTCAAAATGAGAAAGCCAGGGAATGGTTCACCGATGCGAAATTCGGTCTCTTCATCCATTGGGGCCCGTTCAGCATACCCGGTGACGGAGAATGGGTCATGAACAACCGTAACATCACCGTAAAGAACTATACCCGCCTGGAAAAATTCTTCAACCCCATCGACTTCGACGCGCATGCCTGGGTAGCCCTGGCAAAAGCCGCCGGAATGAAATATATCACTCTCATCACCCGCCACCATGACGGCTTTAGCATGTGGGACACCAAATACTCCGACTTTTCTATCATGCATACGCCCTACAAAAAGGACATCGTTCGCCTGATGGCCGATGAATGTCATAAACAGGGCATCAAGCTCTTTCTTTACTACTCGCTGCTCGACTGGCGCCGGGACGATTACTCCTGGTGGACAGGCCGCACTGGTAAGGGCACCGGTCGCACCGTCCATGGCAATTGGAACGACTATATCCAGTTCATGAAGAACCAGTTGACGGAGCTGCTCTCCAATTACGGATCCATCGGGGGCATCTGGTTTGACGGCTATTGGGACCAGATGGCAGAGGAAAGTAAGGACAGGAAGGACAACGATGTAAGGGTCGACTGGCATATCCGCGAGCTCTATGATCTCATCCACAAGCTGCAGCCCCAATGCCTCATCGGCAATAATCACCATATGACACCCATTCCGGGAGAGGACTTCCAGATGTTCGAGCAGGATGTCCCCGGCGAAAATACCAGCGGTCTCAGCTTTCAGAAGATATCTTCTTTGCCGCTGGAAACCTGCGCCACCATTAACAACTCATGGGGATTCAATATCACCGACACCAGCTATAAGACGCCGGCACAGATTGTTGCCCTGCTGGTAAAATCAGCCGGCAATGGCGGCAACCTGCTGCTCAACATCGGCCCTATGCCCAACGGCGAGATACAGCCGGAATTTATCCAACGCCTGCATTGGATGGGCAGCTGGCTTCAAACATATGGCCCCGCCATCTATAACACCAAAGGCGGCTACCTCAGA
>DASZWE010000250.1:0-3170 GCA_035546735.1 Puia sp. | reverse complement strand
CTGCCTTCGTTCCTGTGGTCATCGACCTATCCGCATAATGTGCTTCACGAAGGGGTCGCCATTCCGGGCTGTACGGATGTGTATGATTATTGTACACAGCTGCCCGCCCCTGTTTACCCCACCTCCCTTTATGAGGCCCTGGTCTGTATCCTGCTGTTCCTGCTTCTCTGGGGGTTGCGGCGCCGGCTGACGACACCCGGTGCGCTCTTCGGACTTTTTGCCCTGCTCAATGGGGTGGAGCGGCTATCGATAGAATATATACGGATCAATCCCCGCTATTCCTTTCTCGGTCTGTCCCTTAGCCAGGCCCAGATCATCGCGCTGGGGTGGGTAGTGGTGGGATTCGTCGTGACAATCGGCATTTTCGTGTATCGTTTTTCCAAATTCAGGCGGTAGGGCGTTATTTTCGTCCTCAAAGCGGGCCACAGGTCCGCTGGCCGAAGGCCCATCATTAGCCGTGCACCGGGGATGGGATACTTTCCGGAATAAACCAGACCCGGTGCACCATCAACCTTCTATGATCCTAACATTACTGTCTCATCAATGGAAGTCCTTCTGGCGCGGTCGCAACGCCGCCAGGAGCCTGGTCACCCAGATATTCATGGGTCTTATCATCGCCTACTTCCTGGTATCCATGCTGTTCTTAGGCCTCGCCACAGGACATATCCTGCGTAAGATCTTTCCCGGTCAGGATACGGTCCGCGTCTTTTGCGGGCTCGTCCTCTATTATTTCTTTATCGACATTCTGCTGCGATTCGTCCTACAGGAGCTGCCGGTGCTGACGATACAGCCCTATCTGGGTCAAAACATCCGCAGAAGGCAGATGGTGAGCTTCCTCAACATACGCTCCCTGTTCCACTTTCTCAACCTTATGCCGCTGCTCTTCTTCCTGCCCTTTGCCTGTACGGACATGGCGACCCATAGCGGAACGCTCGCATCGGCCACCTTTATCACGGCCATTATCTTTATCATTCTCTTTAACAATTTCCTCGTCCTTTATATCAAGCGCAGGACCATCGTCAACGCCTGGTGGCTGGTAGGTTTCGCGGCCGTGATGATCACCCTTATGCTGCTGGATTTCTTCCATGTCATTTCCTTACGAGGCTTGTCCTCCAGCCTCTTTGTCGCAATGCTGGGCAAACCTGTGCTGGTAATCGTCCCTATCGCCCTTGGGCTGGCGGCCTGGCTCAACAATTATAGATTTCTCCTGACAAATCTCTATCTCGACGAAGGCGGCCGGTCGGAAAAGGAAAAATCTTCACGGGAATACTCCTGGTTGCAGCAGCTGGGTCTCACCGGCGAGCTCATCGCCCTCGAGCTAAAGCTCATGTTTCGTAACAAACGGCCCAAGTACCTTGTACGCATGTCCGCCCTGTTCATGTTCTATGGCTTTGTATTCTATAACAAACATAATATGGCAGACCAGAGCATGTACATCATCATCTTCTTCCCCGCCCTGTTCCTGACAGGGATCTTTATCATGAACTATGGCCAGTTCCTCTTTGCCTGGCATAGCAGCTACTTCGATGGACTGATGGCATCCAATATCAGCATGCCGGCCTTTATCCGCAGCAAATTCATGCTGTACAACGCCGTCAGCACTACCATCTTTATCATAACAAGCCTTTATGGCCTCATCACCTGGAAAGTACTCGTTATACAAACGGCCGGATTCCTCTACAATATTGGCGTAAACAGCGTCATCTCCATTTACCTGGCTACCTTTAGCTATAAGGCCATCGACCTCAGCCGTAGCGCCACCTTCAACTACCAGGGCATTGGCACAGTGCAATGGGTATATGCCCTTATCATCATATTGGTACCCTACGCGATCTATTACCCCCTGGCCAAATTCGTCAGTCCCTGGGCAGGCTGTGCAGTCATAGGCGGACTGGGTCTTATCGGCCTGCTGATGCAAAGCTATTGGGTCGAAGTGCTGACCCGCCAGTTCAAACAACGTAAATATCTCATGCTGGCCGGCTTCAGAGAAAAATAATTCATCACCCCTGCAATACATTATTTATGATCACCATCACCGATATTATCAAATCTTACAACGGCAACACAGTCGTCAACATCCCCCAACTGGATATCGCCACGGGCGAAATAGTCGGACTGGTAGGCAACAACGGCGCCGGCAAGACCACCCTCTTCCGGCTGATACTGGACCTGATACGCGCGGACAAGGGCCAGGTACTTTCAAAGGAAAAGAATGTAGCCACCTCCGAAGACTGGAAAAAATACACGGCGGCCTATCTGGATGAAGGCTTCCTGATCAATTACCTTACCCCGGAAGAATATTTCTACTTCATAGGCAAATTACACCAGCTGTCCAAAGTGGATGTGGACGAATTCCTCCAACGTTTCGAGGCCTTCTTTGACGGCAGCGTTCTCAACAGCGGCAAATATATCCGGGACCTCTCGAAAGGCAATCAGTTCAAGGTAGGCATCGCCGCCTGTCTCCTGCAAAAGCCGGAGCTCCTCATCCTGGACGAACCCTTTGCCAATCTCGACCCGTCCTCGCAGATGCGTCTTATCCGCATGTTGAAAGAGCTGCCCGCACAGAGCAGGATGACAGTCTTTATCAGCAGCCATGACCTCAACCACGTCACGGATGTGTGTCATCGCATATTGCTGATGGAAAAAGGGCGTATCATCAAGGATATCGATACGACGGACGATACGCTGCAGGAACTGGAAATGTATTTCGAGGTATAGTCTATGGATAAAAAATACAGATATTCTTTCTGGAAGGTCTGTTTCTGGGTGACGCTCATCAATGTGGTGGGCATGGGGCTGATGCTGACACTGATCTATTTTGTCAAGCTTCCTCCCCAACAGGCCTGGAACACGCATACTTTCCCGCTCGGACGGTTTTTGCTGAGGGGCGGGATATCCCTCGTCTTCCAGTGTATATTCGATTATTTTGCGCTGAACTACTACTACCGGGTCATGGCCAGAAAAGACGGATGGCTCTCCTGGCTGCTGGTGACGCTGGCCTTGCTGGCCGCCTCGTTTGTATACTACTTTGTCAATGACCTTACCCTTACCAGCCCGGAAAAGCTATCCGAATCCACCGTCAGCATGCGGATCTTCGCCTACTTCATCAGCGCCATATTCCAGATAGGCTTACCGCTGGCCATCGTGGCCGTCACCCGCCAGCTGGATGA
>DASZWE010000249.1:0-8501 GCA_035546735.1 Puia sp. | reverse complement strand
AAGGTCGGTGCGGAAAGCAGCAAGATGTATAGTAAAAATTTTTTCATTCAGCGGTCTTTTTCAGCTTAGGCCTGGCCCAGTACAAGATTTCAAAATTAAACTTTAAACCTTAATTCGTAAACAAAGAAAGGGTGTGATTGGTTAATTTTGTCTCAAAATAAAGTTTTTAACAAAATCTTGCGCATGACCCGGGAAAAAGTTTTGGAGGCCTTACGAAACGTACAAGAACCTGATCTTGGAAAGGATATAGTGACGTTGAACATGGTGAAGGATCTGGAGATCGATGGGAATTATGTCTCCTTTACCGTGGTGCTGACGACACCTGCCTGTCCGATGAAGGATCATATCAAAAATGCCTGTATCAATGCAGTGCGATTGCTGGTGAATAAAGAGGCTACGGTGAATGTGAAGTTTACTTCCAATACCACCACCAACCGGAAGGATGTCCAGCCGCAGTCGTTGTTGCCGAAAGTGAAGAATGTCATTGCCGTCATGAGCGGCAAGGGAGGGGTAGGGAAGAGCACGGTGGCTGCCAATTTTGCGCTGGCGCTGGCCAGGGGAGGCGCGTCGGTGGGGCTGATGGATGCGGATATCTATGGGCCCAGTGTTCCGATCATGTTTGGTGTAAGAGGTGAGCGTCCCATGATGACGACTGGCGAGGGTGGAAAGGGGATGATCGTGCCGCTGGAAAAATATGGGATCAAGCTGATGAGCATCGGGTTGCTGGTGGATGAGAAGAATGCGGTGGTATGGCGGGGGCCGATGGCGAGCAGCGCTATACGTCAGTTCATCACGGATGTGGCCTGGGGGGAATTGGATTACCTGGTGATAGATATGCCGCCGGGCACGGGGGATATCCATCTGACCCTTTTGCAGACGGCGCCTGTGACGGGGGTGATCGTGGTCACTACGCCGCAGGATGTGGCTTTGGCGGACGCCAAAAAAGGTATCGCCATGTTTGGCCAGGCGCAGCTGAAGATACCCATTATCGGATTGGTAGAAAATATGAGCTATTTCACGCCGGCGGAGCTACCTGAGAACAAATACTACATATTTGGGAAGGAAGGGGGCAAGAGGCTGGCGGAGGAATATGATATTCCTTTTTTGGGACAGATACCGCTGGTGCAAAGCATACGGGAGGGTGGCGATCTTGGCGTGCCTATCATGATCAGCGAGGATGCCATCACCCGAAAAGCCTTTACGGATATGACGGGCAGTGCGGTACGGAGCATTGCGATGCTGAATGCCAACATGCGGGGGGAGCGGGTAGCGGAAGTGGTGGCTTAACCGCCTAACGGAGGGCGGTGGATGGCCAGATGAAGGAGGACTTAGAGGAAGAGCCTTTCTTTGAACAGACCGATGATCACCCGGATGATACTGATCAGGATCAGTGAGAGCAGAATACCTCCTATCAGACCGCCGGCAAGGCCGGCCCAGGCAACAGTGGCCCTGGCGAGATTAAGATTGAATATTTTGTTGGCGAGATATAGGCTGGTGATACCGGTGATGCCGCCACCGATGGCGCTGGACAGCGTAAGTAAGGTTTTGAATCCTGCGGTGGCCGATCTTTTATATAACCCGACAACGACGGCGGCGGAAATGACCCCTGCGGCTGCCATGGCTGCTGTGATGGACAAGGTCACAACGGATACTATAACGCCTGCCGTCATACATGCAAGAGCTACGGACAGAAGAATGATGCCCATTATAAGCCCAAAGGGCATATCATCGGCGGGCTGTGTTTCTGTCTGGGCAAAAAGCGTTTGCGATGTGAGCAAAGTCAGCAGCAGGGATAAAGTGCGGCGCATGGGGGATGTTTGCTATAAAGATAGTAATTTGCCGTCATGTACATACCCCGCAGATACGAGGAAAAAGACGTAGACAAGATCCATTCCTTTATACGCGCGAACTCCTTTGGCATCCTGATCAGTGTACAGGACGGCACTCCGGCCGGGACACATATTCCTTTATTACTTGAAAAAGATACGGATGGGCGTGATATCCTCATGGGACATATTTCCAGGGGGAATGAGCAAAAATATGCCCTGGTGGATGGCGCGAAGGTGCTGGTGGTCTTTACCGGTGCGCACGCCTACATTTCCCCCCGCTGGTATACACAACTAAATGTCCCCACCTGGAACTATATTGCGGTGCATGTATACGGGACTGTGAGGATCGTGGAAGGCGATGAGCTGCATGCGGCGTTGCGGCGGCTGGTGGATCATTATGAACATCCCATGTCACGTCCGGTGACCATCGAAGAGATACCGGAAAAGACATACGATGATGATTTCAGAGGTATCGTGGGTTTCAAGATCGTCATCGACGAGATACAGGCTGCCTACAAGCTGAGCCAGAACAGGGATGAGCAGAGCTATCACCAGGTGGTGAATGAGCTGGAGAAGGGGGATGATGTGGCAAAGGGTGTGGCGGAGGAAATGAAGAAAAGAGCAAATTTTAATAAATGACACGTCAGCAGCTTATAGAACAAATACGGAAGAAAAAGTCCTATCTCTGTGTGGGGCTGGATACGGACAGGACGAAGATACCTGCTCATCTGCAGGCGCATGTGGACCCTGTGTTCGAGTTCAACCGGCAGATCATCGATGCTACGAAGGATCATTGCGTGGCATATAAGATCAATACGGCCTTTTATGAGGCGGATGGCGTGAAGGGATGGGAGACGATGGAGCGTACGGTGCAATATATTTCGCATGACCATTTCAAGATCGCGGACGCCAAGCGGGGGGACATCGGGAATACCTCCACGCAATATGCAAAGGCATTTTTCGAGACGATGCCTTTTGACGCCATCACGGTGGCGCCGTATATGGGGTCGGACAGCGTACAGCCTTTCCTGGCGTATAAAGACAAGTGGACCATTCTGCTGGGGCTGACGTCCAATGCGGGTGCGGCGGATTTTGAGCTGCAGCAGGCGGGCGACGGGTTGTTGTATGAGAAAGTGCTGCGCACGGCCAGCGGGTGGGGGAGTACGGAGAACCTGATGTTCGTGGTGGGGGCCACGAAGCCGGAGTGGTTCGGGAAGATAAGGGCGTTGACGCCGGACCATTTTTACCTGGTGCCGGGTGTGGGAGCGCAGGGGGGCAGTCTGCGGGAGATATCGGTGAAGGCGATGAACAAGGATGTGGGGTTGCTGGTGAATGTGGGGAGGGATATTATCTTCTCCGGGAGAGGGGAGGATTTTGCGGAGAAGGCGGAGGCCAGGGCGCGGGAGTATGCGAAGGAGATGGGGGAGTATCTGAAATAATCCATGATAGGGCCAGGCCGTCCTCAGGCCTGGCCTCTGTTCATTACCTGAGCGCTTTTGCGAAGGCCAGCGTATCGAAGCAGTCGCGGAAATGAACGACCTGCTCCTGGTCATTGAATTCCCAGACCATCGACCAGATGGTTGAAAAAACTTTACGTGTTTTGCGGCCGGTGACGTTCATATAACCCGTGGCAATGACCACGTGCTCATTTTCGAGAATGTGTTCAACAACAAATTCATTGACTTCTGTGTAATCGTTGTGCTTGTCAAAGAACCTTTTTACATCATCCGGGCCGTGATAAATGCCTGCGAAGGGAACATCCGGCTGTCCCATTACCTCCCAGATGACGTCTCTGTTCAAATTTGACAAGATAGCGGGGATGTTACCCATCTTGAAAGCATCATACATTTTTTGTACCTGCATGCCATAATGTACCAGCGTTTCCATACAAAAAAGTTTTAAAGTTAACAATGTGAACCTGTCCCAATGAGAAGTATGTGCTGGCACGGACCGGGTATAGGTTAAATGTTCATAGCGTGACGGAGACAGGGACGCAGGGAAAATCAAAACAGGGAGGTAAGGAAGGGAGGTCCGGGGATAGGTTGAGGGCAGTAAAGGTACAATATATTACAAAACAACTTAAACTTTTCAGGCTTATGCGGGAGCAGGCTGTGTCGGGGCTGGCTGCCGGGTGGGCGGATGAAAGTCCTTTTCGGATTTTGATATAACCAGGGTGGCCACTCCGTTGCCGATGATGTTGGTAATGGCGCGGGCTTCGCTCATGAATTTATCGATGGCGAGGAGGACGGCGAGTCCTTCTATAGGGATGCGCTGGATGGCGGTGAGGGTGGAGGCCAGGATGGTGAAGCCGCTGCCGGTGACGCCTGCGGCGCCTTTCGAGGTGATCATGAGTATGCCGAGGATGGTCAGCATCTCGCCGGTGGAGAGGTCGACATTGTACAGCTGTGCGAGGAAGATGGTGGCCATGGACAGATAGATGGAGGTGCCATCGAGGTTGAAGGAATAGCCGGTGGGTACGACGAGTCCCACGACGGACTTGCTGCAGCCCATCTGTTCCAGCCTGGTCATCAGGGAAGGCAGGGCGGCCTCGGACGAGGAGGTGCCCAGGACGATGAGTATTTCTTCCTTTATACTCTTCAGGTAGGTGAAAATATTGAGCTTAAAATAACGCAGGATCAGCCCCAGCACCAGGATGATGAATACTGCCATGGTGCTGTACATGGTGATCATCAATTTTCCCAGGGGCAGCAGGGTCTTTATACCATATTTGCCGATGGTGGAGGCCATGCCTCCGAAGGCGCCGATAGGTGCGAGCAGCATGACGAATCTTAGTGCGAAGAAGACCCATTCCGTGAGCGGCTCGATGCGTGCAAGGATCTTTTGTCTATTGCGATGGAGGCTTACGAGGATGCCTACGATGATGGCTATTACGAGCACCTGCAGGGTAAGGTTGCTGGTAAGGAATTTTGTCCAATCGATATGTGTTGCTCCTGCCCTGGTGTATCTGGAGGCGTCCTGTACTGGCAGACCGGCTCTGCTGACTTTGCCGGGTTTGATGATCTCTGCCAGCACGATGCCGATGGCAAGGGAAATAGTGGTAATGATCTCGAAATAAAGTAGTGATTTGACTCCAATGCGTCCTACTCTTTTGAGGTTGCTCATGCCGCTGATGCCGGGGACGATGGTAAAAAAGATGACGAAAGGTATGAATACTTTTATTACCGCGATGAACCAGTCTCCCAATGGCTGGGTCTTGACGGCTACAGCAGGGTAGAAGTATCCCAGCAGGACGGCTAACACCAGGGCGATGATCACCAGGAGCGTAAGATGGGAGGTGAATTTAAGCTTGGGAGGTCTACGCAGTGTAGTCATGAAGATGCTTGAAAAAGAGCTAATATATGATAAAACCGGTGTACATCCTCAAAGGAGTTATACAGTGGAGCGGGGGCCACGCGGATGACGCCGGGCTCTCTGTAATCCACGATGATGCCGGCTTCGATCATTTTTTGGTGGATAGCTTTTCCATGCTGTTCAAAATACATGGAGAGCTGGGCTCCTCTTTTTGCCGGATCGGCGGGTGTGATGATGCTGAACCGGAGATTGGTAAGTTGTTGCAGCAGGAAGGAGAGATAGGCTGTCAGCCGCATGCTCTTGGCCCTTATCCTGTCCATGCCGGCCTCTTCGAACAGATGCAGCGAGGTTTTGAGGGCGGTCATGTTAAGCACCTGGTTGGTGCTCAGGTTCCATCCGCTGGCGGTGGGTTTGGGAATAAATCCTTTTTCCATTTTGAATCGGATAGCTTCGTCGTTGCCCCACCAGCCGCCCATGCGGATATGATCCTGGTTATGCGCATACCGCTGATGCACATAGGCGCCTCCGACGGCGCCGGGTCCGCCATTGAGGTATTTATATGAGCACCATACGGCGAAGTCTACGTCCCCATCGCGCAGGCGGAGAGGGACGTTGCCAACCACATGCGCCAGATCGAAACCCGCGAAGGCGCCTGCGGCGTGCGCTGCTGCGGTGATGGCGGCCATATCGAAGAGCTGGCCGGTATAATAGTTGATACCACCGAAGAGTACGAGGGCCAGGTTGTCCCGGTGCTGATCGATGGTGGTGAGGATATCTTCTTCCCTTATAAGCTTTTCTCCTTCGCGGGGCCTGACCTCTATGATGGCGTCTTCGGGGTCGTATCCGTGCCATTTGACTTGTGTCTCCACGGCGTACTGGTCGGAGGGGAAGGCGCCGGCCTCCATGATGATCTTATATCTGTCGGGTGCGGGATGATAGAAAGAGAGTAGCAGGATATGGAGATTGACGGTGAGGGTGTTCATGATCGTGACCTCGTCCTCGTGTGCGCCGACAATGCGGGCCAGCGGAGCGCGGAGGGGTTCCTGGCAGGTGAGCCAGGGATCTTTTGCCTGTGTGAAGCCACCAATGGCGAGGTCCTGCCAGTCTTTTAGCTCCCGGAGGATGGCGGGGGTGACGTCGCGGGGCTGGAGGCCGAGGGAGTTGCCGCAGAAATAGATCGCCTCGTTGCGAGGGGAAGAACCTTTGGCCGGGCCGGATGATGTGGCCAGACCGGATGAGCCAGCGGCTGACGCGCCGGGGGCGAGGGGAAAATAAAACCGGGAGCGAAAGCTTTGCAGCTTATCCTCCCGGTCCAACAGTTGCGCGCATCGCTGTGTCGTATCGAATGTATCCTGCATGGATCTGGTTTTCCTGCAAGATAATTAATGTTTGTCCTTCCGGCGAACTGCTTCCGCGGTACAGGACGGAATAGCTGCCTTAAGTGGTTTTTTCGTCATCGTCCTTGTCCGCCTTATCCTCTTTGTTCTTGTCCTTGTTCTTTTTGTCCTTGACATCGGGGGCGCCGGTATAGGTGAGGCGGACATTGCCAAAGCTGCTCTTGATCTTTATGCTGGCCCTGCCGTCACCTGCCTGGCCGGAGTAGTCCTTATCGAAATGGGGACCCGTGTCATTGTCACCTTCTCTCTTTTCCCTTATGTTGAACTCACTGTCGTTGTGGAAGCTGCCGAAGCTGGTATGCACGTCGAAGTGGGCGGAGAGGCTCTTGGGAAGGACCATTCTCATATCGGAGTAGGATTCGTATACGGCGAGGTCCTGGATATCTTCCGCCACATTGAACTGTACGTTGTGGGAGAACTCGCTGCTGATCCTTACCTTGCCGTTGACCTTTCCGATCATGGATTCCTTATTGAACTTAAATACCACCTTGCCGTTGGTGACTTCGGAGATATAAGCTTTTCCAAACTCCACGTCGATGTTATCGACGTTGTCGAGGCGACCGGTCTTGAGGCTGCCGAATTTGCTTGTCAGCGCGACCAGGCCTTTGAAATCTCCAATTTCTGTCCTGCCAAAGCTGTTCTCTACGTTGAGCCTGTTGCCGGAGGGCATGTGCACGACATAATCGATGTAGAAGGATCTGTCGTCGTCGCCCGAGCCATGGCGATCTTTCTTGTCATTATTATTTATCTCGCCCACCTTGGTCTTGAAGTTAATGATATGGCCGCTCTGCACTTCCTTTACGTCGATCTCGTCCATGACCTCTTTTGCCTTTTCTTCGGAGGAGGCGCGTACGCCGATGGTAATGTCAACCGTGATCTGACTTTTATCCCAGGTGTCTACCTGGACGTTGCCGAACTGATTCTCGATCTCGAGCTTGTCGTCGGGCCCTACATTGTAGGATTTGTTGATGGTCCTTTTTTTCCTTACTTCTTCGTCAGTGCCCGCGGCTTTGCTTATTACCGGTAGAGATAAGACAAGAAAAAGGGATATAGAACTAAGCAGTTTTATATGCTTTTTCATATGCTTTTTGTTTAGAATGATTGATTTGTTTAATGATGTCCAATTGATGATTCAGTAGTCCCATCTGCAGCTGAAGATTCTGAAGCATCGCTTCCAATAACTGTTCTTTATTCGGATGATTAGGTAGCTCTTTTTGCAGGCTGTGGTAAACGCTGTCCAACTTGTATGCATCGGAGGCAAACTGTTTGTAGAGCAGGGGTTCATCTTTTTCGATGGTCTTAAGCTCTTCGTGCTTGAGCTCTACCAGCCGTGCATAGTGTTTCATTTCCTCATGGATAATGGATTCTTCGTCCTGAGGGCCGTTGTCCTTTTCCTCTTTGGGCTGTGTGACAGCCATCTGCTCTTTCTCCGGTGCGGGGACGTCGGACTTTTGGGTCGTGTCCACGGGCGGGTGCAGGGTGGCTGTGGCTTCGCTGCCGGAGGGTTTGACGTCCGGGCTCTTTGTCGCCAGTGGTCCTTCCTGCGTGCCGGCAGTAGTTGTGCTACGGCTGCCGAGATACCAGAAGCCTACCGCAATGGCGAGCAGGATGGCTGCCGCCACGCTAAGGGTGGTCCGGGTCAGGCGGAGGATGATGGTTTTTTTTTCTTTAGGAGGTTCCATATCCAGCCGGATCTTATCCCAGACCTTTTTCGCAGGCTCCTCGGTATCAAAGTCCTCCCGATGATCGTGGACGAACTGTTCTAACCGCTGATTCATGATAATTCTCCTTGTTTTATAAATAATAATAACTTTTGTTTTGCCCTCATGTATTGGGTCCTGACGGTGGCGTGGGTTACTCCCAGTATCTCCGCTATCTCTTCCTGGTCATAACCTTCGAACAGGTAGAGGGTGAGCACCGTGCGGTAGCCATTGGGTAGTTGTTTCACTGCCCTTTTTATATC
>DASZWE010000248.1:0-3619 GCA_035546735.1 Puia sp. | reverse complement strand
AGGTGGTGTGGTCAGCCAGGACACGCCGTCAACCTTATTGGGAACGATAAGTCCATGCCAGTGTACGGATGTTTCCATCATCATCTCATTGTGGATGTGTATCTCGGCCGTGTCGCCCTCCGTAAAATAAAGCACAGGCCCCGGGATGGTCCCGTTGATGGCAATGGCCCGGACCTTTTTGCCCGTATAGTTTACCGTAGTGTCGGTGATATACAGGTGATATACCACCCGCCGCTGCGCATGCCCGGATAATGCCAGCGCCCATGCCACAAGACAGATAAGGATTACCTTCATGTAGATAGGGCGTTTACTGCTTCAGGGTAGTTTTTACCTTCCCGCAGGTCAGCATGGAACTGCCATAATAAGGATTTTTGATCGCAGGGGCATTGGTCAGCCAGGTTGCCTTCTTCATGGGACAATAATCCTCATAGATGGGTTGCTCCGACAGCCTGACAGCCCTGGCCAGGGTCATCATATTGGTGGATAGGTTGACAAAATGCTCCCTTTGATGTCCAATCTCCTTTTTCTCAGAGATATGTCTTGCGTCAAAAGCCAGTTTGTCCTTTACAGCCATAAAAGCCGTATGATCCTTTTCCGGCATCTTGCTCATATCGACGCCATCGATGGCTTTTAGCAGCTCGCCGGCTTTGGTTGCTGCAGCATTGGCGTCACCGGACACCAGGGCGTCCTTTATACCATAATAAGAAGGAAGTATATCGGACACCTGCGCGAATACATGCCGGGATGATACAGTGATCAATACGACGACTGCCATAAATATCTTTTTCATTTTTTATTTTTTTAAGGGTTCTATGTTAAATCCCACCTTCTTCACCACCTCGATAATGTTCTCGCTGCCAAGCGCCTCGGTCTCCACGGTCAGTATCTTATCCGGATTGTCCGTATCCACTTTCCAGGACAGGATTCCCTTTGTCTCGTTCAGCCTGGGAGTAACCCTTGCCACGCATCCGCCGCAATCGATATTCGTCTTGAACTGTAATGTGCTCATACTATATTTTTTTATATTTTAATCGTAAACTGTTGCTGACAACACTGACACTGCTCAATGCCATGGCAGCTCCTGCGATCATCGGATTCAGCAGGAACCCATTCACAGGATACAGCACCCCGGCAGCGACAGGTATACCGATAAGGTTGTAGATAAAGGCCCAAAAAAGATTCTGCCGAACGGTCCTCACCGTTGCCCTCGACAGCCGGATGGCTGCCGGCAGTCTGGAAAGATCTTCTGAAAGAAGAGTGATACCCGCCACATCCATTGCAATATCGCTCCCTGTCCCCATGGCAATGCTCACATCGGCCTGGGCCAGCGCCTGGCTGTCATTGATCCCATCCCCCGCCATTGCCACAACTTTTCCCTGCTGCTGTAATGCCTTTACATACGCAGCCTTTTCCGCCGGTGATACCTCCGCCCTGAAAGAACCTATTCCGATCCTTGCCGCTACCGCGGCCGCCGTCCGGCGACCATCTCCCGTCAACATATGCACTTCCACCCCCTCCTTCTTCAACTCCGCCACGGCCGCCTCCGCGGAAGCCTTTATGCTATCCTCTATGGCAAGAACAGCCAGCACCGTCCGCTCATCCGCAAAGAACACCACCGTCCGGGCATTCCTTTCCTCTGCCCATCGTTGCACTTCCTCCGAAAGCCCAACCCCCGCCTCATCCATCAGCCGCCGGCTGCCTGCCCAATATGTCCGCCCCTCATATTTTCCACGAATACCCCTCCCCGTTAAGGACTCTATATCCGTGACCTTCACGACCGGACTATTTTTTTCAAGGTAGACGGCCACAGCCGACGCCAGCGGATGCTCCGAAGCCTGCTCCAGCGACAGCAGAATATCCCTTTTGCCGGGAATGACCTCATATATATCCGTAACGACGGGTTTACCATCCGTCAACGTACCGGTCTTATCCACCACAAGGGCGTCCACCTTATATGCCTGCTCCAGGCTCTCCGCATCCCGGATAAGGATCCCCTGCTCCGCGCCCCGGCCGACTCCCACCATGATGGCGGTAGGAGTAGCCAGCCCCAACGCACAGGGACAGGCAATGACCAGCACGGTCACCAGGGAAAGAAGTCCATAGGTCAACCCGTTGTCGCCACCCCATATCCACCATGCCAGAAAGCTTATCATGGCCAGCGCCATGACGACCGGCACAAAGATACCCGCCACCTTGTCCACCAGCTTCTGAACAGGAGCCTTGCTGCTCTGCGCTTCCTGCACCATTTGGATAATATGCGCCAGCAGCGTATCCCCCCCCACCTTTTCGGCGGTACACCGGAAACTACCCTTTTGATTGATCGTACCCGCAAATACATTGTCTCCTGTGATCTTCGCTACCGCTACAGGCTCGCCGCTGATCATACTCTCATCCACATAGCTGCTGCCTTCGACAACACGCCCATCTACGGCAATCTTATCTCCGGGGCGTACAAGCAACCTGTCCCCTGGTCTGACCTGCGACAGCGGGATCTCGCTCACCCCCCCGTCCTCCGCGACAACAGCCACGGTATTGGGCTGCAACCCCATTAATTTCTTTATGGCCGAGGATGTCCGGGCTTTGGCCCTTTCTTCCAACAGCTTCCCTAAAAGAATAAATGCTATGACAACGGCGGACGCTTCGAAATAAACATGCGCATGCAGTCCCCGCCCATGCCAGTAGTCAGGGAATAACGTATTGAACACGCTAAATAAATAGCTGATACCCGTACTCATGGCCACCAGGGTATCCATATTCGCTCTCCCGTGTCGCGCCTGCTTAAAGGCATTCACAAAAAAGCTCCTGCCAAACCACAATACGACAGGGGTGGCCAGCGCCCACATCCAGTAATTGGCATAGGGCATGTCCATGAAGAACATTCCGATGATCACCAGGGGGACGGATAAGAAAATAGCCGCCAGCGTACGTCTCCGAAGCCTGCTTCCCTCCTCCCGCTGTATCTCCTCCAGCTTTTCGGAAGGCTCATCTACCAGCAGGTCGTATCCAATGTCCTGCAGGGCAGCCTTCATTTGCCGGGGAGTGATCTTATCGGGGGAGTATTCTACCTGTACACTGTGTTGAGGGAAGCTGACTTCTGCCTTGCCAACCCCCTCCCTGGACGACAGGATCGTCTCTACGCTGGAGGCGCAGCTGGCACAGCTCATACCGACGACAGAAAATTGCTTCTTGGTCATACCGCAAATTTCGGCTGTCCGGCCGGCCGGGACATTATATTATCCTGAGAAAATGTTACAAGATTATGTCCTTCGGACAAACCTCCGGTCCGTTTGGATTGTAATGGACTATCTTATCTCGTCCAGGGGAGTGCGCCGGCTATTGCCGGTCTTTTTGAAATGACTGGGCGTAAGGCCCGTCACCTTCTTGAACTGTGCGGACAAATGCGCCGTACTGGAATAGCCCAGTTTCCAGGCTATCTCGCCAAGGGTAAGTTCGTCATAGGCCAGCCACTCTTTTACCTTTTCTATCCTCAGCAAAATAAAGTATTGCTCTATCGTCATCCCCTCCACTTCAGAAAACAGGCGGCTCACCGTCGTATACTCTTTTTGGAGGGCGGACCCCAGAAATGCGCTGATACTGAAATGCTCCTCCAGCTCCCCTT
>DASZWE010000247.1:0-10055 GCA_035546735.1 Puia sp. | reverse complement strand
CCTGTAGTCTGTTGTGCGCCCAGTTGAGACCCTGCGAGAACGGCAGTTTCAGCACCTGGTCCCTTTGCGCCACCGACTCGTATATTACGTGCATGGTCAGCTTGCTGGTGTCGTCTGTCAGCTGTTGGAATTCATAGACTTCCAGCTGGACGCCAAAGGGTGCATTGTCCATTTCAAAGGTACGTATGATCTTCTGGTTTGGAACAAAGGTATGTATTACCCCGTTGGCCTTGAATACCACATTCCCCTGAGGATCGGTTGTTTCAAACTGGTATCCGCCGAATTTTTTGCTTTCCAGCTTCAGCACTTTGGTGCCCATCCATTGCGCCACGATGTCTGCTTCTGCATGCGCCCTGAAAAGCAATTCCACCGGCAGATCGAATTCTCTTGTGATTACATATTCCTGACGGCCTTCTTCTGCATTGATCTTTGTTTTTTGTTCCATGTTACTTGTATTTTTGCATGATAGACTCTAATTTATTAAACCGCTCATCCCACATTTTGCGAAATGGTTCGATAAAGTCGGCTACTTCTTTCATTTTTTTTGCATTGAGGTGATAGTAAATTTCCCTGCCCTGTTGCTGTTGAACAAGCAATTCGCATTCTGTGAGTATGGCCAGGTGTTTTGAGACCGTGGGTCTGGCGGTGCCGAAGTTCGAGGCGATGGCGCCTGCCGTCATGGCCTGCGAAGCCAGCAGCAGCAGGATGGCTCTTCTGGTGGGATCTGCTATGGCCTGGAATACGTCTCGTCTTAGGTTCATTGCGTAGCTATTTGACTACAAATATAAGTGTAGTTATTTGGCTACGGAAATCTTTTTTCCGGGGGTCTGGCCGTTTCCTCCCCTGCTGGTCCTGGTCCGGGATGGGGTATCCCGAAAACGGATCCGTAAAATGGTTTAATTTTTATTCAAAATTAGTACTGCAAGTACTCAAAAACGAGAAAAAATAAACCATTTCCCCACCCACGAAATTTGGGTATGGCTCCGGGACCGGATCAAGTCAACATAATATTGACTTTATACTAGTTCGTCCCCGCCAGCCTTTCCAGGACCTGGGAGGGTGTGGGACAGAATCCGACCCTTTCTTCCAGGGAGTCATAGAGAAAACCTTCTTTTTGCATTTGTTGGAGATGTAGACGCAGCGGATCATAGAAGCCTGCCGTATTGAGCATATAGATCTTCTTATCGTGTATCTTCAGCTGATTCCAGGTCAGCATTTCGAAAAGCTCGTCGAGGGTGCCAAAGCCGCCCGGAAGGATAATGGCTGCATCGCAACCCTGGTACATCATTTTTTTACGGGTGTGCATATCGGGGACCACTATCAGTTCTGTGAGTCCACTGTGATGACGTTCCCACTCCTTTAACCTCTCCGGGATGATACCTGTGACCTTGCCGCCTTCCGCCAGAGCCGCATTGGCCACTATTCCCATCAGCCCCACATTGCCTCCGCCATAGATGATATTTAATCCTGCAAGGGCCAGCAGCCTGCCCAGCTGGGCTGTATGCTGAGCGTACAAAGGGTCTTTTCCATTTTGTGATCCACAAAAAACAGCAACGGATGATATATTCATAAAAAGGGGCAATTGAATTTCGGGGAATATAATTCAATTGCCCCATATTGCCAATGTCTGGCCTTCGGCCGACGAACCTGTGGTCCGTCCCGGACTTTAATTCAAAACTAAAATTGATATATTACCCCTGTATTTCCTAATTTCCGACCTGAATATTACTGCCCATGTCTTCAATGCTGCTGTTCTCCTTTGTCATCGGATACTTTTTACTCTTATTGGGAGTAGCCTGGCGTACTTCCCGGCATTCCAACAACGACTCGTTCTTTATCGGCAATCGCAGCTCCAACTGGATGCTCGTTGCCTTTGGCATGATCGGCACTTCCTTGTCCGGGGTGACCTTTGTCTCCGTACCCGGTACTGTGGGAGATTTCGCGGGGACTGTCCACAAGGGATTCGGCTACTTCCAGGTAGTCATCGGCTATTTTCTGGGATATTTCGTCATTGCCTATGTGCTGCTGCCTTTGTACTACCGGCTGCATCTTACATCCATCTATAATTACCTCCGGACGAGGTTCGGCAAGGTGGCCTACCGGACCGGCGCCCTTTTCTTTATCATCTCCCGGACCGTGGGCGCCACGGCAAGGCTTTATCTGGTGATCAATGTGTTGCATTTTTTTATTCTGAAGGATATGGGAGTGCCCTTTGGCGTGACCACGTTCGTCATCCTGCTGATGATACTACTTTACACTTTCGAGGGTGGCGTGAAGACCATCGTATATACGGATACGCTACAGACCACTTTTATGCTGATAGGGCTCGTCGTCTGTATTGCCTACATGCTGAAGCATATGGACCTTTCTTTTGGCGGCGCCATGCAGGCCCTGGATGAAAAAAGCTTTACAGGCATATTCAACTGGGATGTCAACAGCAAGGGCTTTTTCCTGAAGCAGATCGTGGGGGGTATGTTTATTACCATCGCCATGACCGGTCTCGACCAGGAGATGATGCAGAAAAATATCAGTGTAAAGAATCTGAAGGACTCGCAAAAGAACATGGTTACGTTCAGCCTGATACTGGTGCTGGTGAACTTTCTTTTCCTGCTGTTGGGCGGGTTGCTCTATCTGTTTGTCCTGCACAATGGGGCTGCCTATCAGGGGAACCAGCTGTTGCTGAATGGTCATAACGTGATAGGGGATGATCTTTTTCCCACGCTGGCCCTGCATGCCATGCCAAAGGCCGTTTCCATCCTCTTTATCATCGGGCTCATATCCGCGCTCTTTCCCAGCGCCGACGGGGCGTTGACCGCGCTGACCTCCAGCTTTTGCATCGACATACTGGGACTTCGGGATCGGACAGGGCTTAGCGAGCAGCAGAAGAAAAAGACCCGCATGACGGTGCATGGGACCTTTGCCCTTATATTTCTGTTATGCATACTCGTATTTAAATGGATCGATAATAAATCCATCATTGGCGTCATTCTCGAGCTGGCCGGCTATACGTACGGCCCGTTGCTGGGACTGTTTGCCTTTGGCATTTTCACCCGGCGGCATTTGCCAGATACGGGAGTGATCACCGTTATCTGCCTGGTCGCGCCCCTGCTCTGCTATTTCCTCAGCAAATTTTCCGCGCAGCTGCTGGGTGGGTTCCAGATAGGGATAGAACTGTTGCTGATCAATGGGATACTCACGTACCTGGGACTACTGCTTGTCTCAAAAAGGGACATTCCCACAAACTAAACTCCCGGACGCTACGTTATAGGGATAGATCCAATATCTAACGATAACGAAACAGAGCAGTATGAATGACACGATCCGTATGTCCAAGCAGCGCAGATGGGCAGAATCAAAAGCACACAGTAGTTGGCAGATCTTTAAAATAATGGCTGAGTTTGTAGATGGGTTCGAGGCGTTGGCCAAGCTGGGCCCTTGCATATCCATCTTCGGATCGGCCAGGACCAGGCCCGGGACAGAGTATTATGAGCTGTCCACCGAGATCGCCCAGCGATTGGCGGAAGAGGGTTTTGGGATCATTTCCGGTGGTGGGCCGGGTATTATGGAGGCTGCCAACAAAGGAGCGCAGCTGGGTGGAGGCAAGTCAGTGGGACTGAATATCGAACTACCATTTGAGCAGCATTGCAATCCGCATATCGACCGGGACGCCAACCTGAATTTCGACTACTTCTTTGTCCGCAAGGTGATGTTCACCAAATATTCCCAGGGGTTTATTATGATGCCGGGTGGATTCGGCACCATGGACGAATTTTTTGAGGTGGCCACGCTCATCCAGACAGGTAAGATGGAAACCGTTCCCCTGATCCTTGTAGGGTCTTCCTACTGGGGCGGCCTGTTGAGCTGGATGAAAGAGGTCATGCTGCACCAGCATGGGAATATCTCCCCCCACAATATGGACCTGCTGAAAGTGGCCGATACGGCCGATGAGGTGGCGCAGCATGTGCTGGCCTTTTATCAGCAGCACTCATTACAGCCTAACTTTTAGGCGTATCTTTGGCGAAACGTTCGGCGTGGATATAATCAACCCATTGGCGCAGGCCTATGCAGAGCGGTTCACCTCTCCGGAGAACGGTCTGCTCAAAGAGATCGCGGATCACACCTATCAACATCATGCTCATGCGCATATGCTGAGTGGCCATTTGCAGGGCAAACTCCTGGAAATGATCAGCCGTCTGCAACGTCCCCGCCGGATACTGGAAATAGGCACTTTTATGGGCTATAGCGCCATTTGCCTGGCTGCAGGACTTCGTGAAGGCGGCGTGCTTCATACCATTGAGCTTCGGGATGAGGATGCGGATTCCGCCGAGGGCTATTTCCGCCGGGCAAATATGGAGGGCAGGATAATACTGCACCGGGGAATTGCGTTAGAGATCATCCCGGCCCTGCATGAGGACTGGGATTTAGTTTTTATAGACGCTGACAAGGTCAATTATACAGAATACTTTAAATTAGTATTGCCGCGAGTGGTGCCCGGGGGACTGATCATTGCCGACAATGTGCTGTTTCATGGGAAGGTACTGGAAGAACCAGTTAATGACAAGAACGCCAAGGCGATACAAGCTTTTAACGAGTACGTGGAAAAGGACAATACTGTTGAAAAACTAATGCTCACCGTCCGGGATGGCTTGCTGTTCATCCGGAAAAAAATCAATGCGGGGCTTTCATGAAGGGAAAACAAATTCTATTCGCAGCAGCATGGATCATCCTAAGTGGGGGAAGACTTTACGCCCAGAACAATCCTGACGTCATCAATTACATCAACACCTATAAAGCGCTGGCCATCAGTGAAATGCAGCGTACGGGAGTGCCCGCTTCCATCACGCTGGCCCAGGGTATCCACGAGAGCGAGGCCGGCAACAGTGACCTGGTGAAAAAGTCAAATAATCATTTCGGTATCAAATGCAAGGACGAATGGACCGGCGAGAAAGTCTATCATGACGATGACGCGCGGGGAGAATGTTTTCGCAGCTATCCCACGGCTGCCGAGTCATACAGGGATCATTCCGACTTTTTAAAAAAAGGCAGCCGGTACGCTTTTCTTTTCAACCTGGACCCGGCGGATTACGAGGCCTGGGCCAATGGACTCCGCAAGGCGGGATATGCAACAAATGTCCGTTATTCCCAGATACTTATAAAATACATACAGGACTATAATCTAAACCAGTATTCCCTTATTGCCATGGGTAAGATGAAGCCTTCCGACGAGGTGGTGCTCACTGTACCCGGATCGCCTTCACAGCCGCTGACTGTCCTAAATCAGGGGCCTGCCGTAGCGGCGACGCCTTCCCGGAAGACCTACCCCGACGGGGAATTCCAGATCAACCGTACCCGGGTCGTTTTTGTCAAGGCGGGGACCTCGCTCCTGGCCATTGCCAACCAATACGACCTGAACCTTGCCCGGCTGTTGGAATTCAACGACCTGAAGGAAGAGGACGTAGTGGTAAAGGACCAGCTGCTCTATCTGCAGCGCAAACGCAGGACGGGGGCTACTGAATTCCATATCGTACAGGAAGGGGAGTCGTTGTATGACATATGCCAGACAGAAGGAATACGGTTCCAGGACCTGCTGGAAATGAATCAGCTGACGCCAGAGGCACAGCCGGCCACGGGGGAAAAGATATTCTTGCAGTCATCCGCGCCGAGCCGTCCGGTGATAACCAAAACTGTTAACTGATAAATCAAAGAGGATGTCCATTGTCCGGGTACATGACAAAGAGTTCGAACCATACCTAGGTGAAGACTTGATAAAGAGTAAGATAAGTGAGATTGCCGAAAGGATCAACCAGGATTATGCCGGGAAGATGCCTTTGTTCGTCGCCATTCTGAACGGGAGCTTTATGTTTGCGTCGGACCTGTTCAAGGCTATTTCCATCGAGGCGGAGATATGCTTTATCAAGCTGGCTTCCTACAAGGGGACAAAGTCATCCGGGCATGTGATCACCGCCATTGGACTGGATACGGACCTGATCGGGAGGCATGTGGTGATCATCGAAGATATCGTGGATACAGGCAAGACCTTGAGTGAGTTTCTACCGCAGTTGGAACATATGCAGCCCGCCAGTCTGCGTATTGCAGCCCTTTTGCACAAGCCGGAGGCGACTGTCTACCCCATAACCGTGGATTATCTGGGTTTTGCGGTGCCGAATAAGTTCCTGTTGGGGTATGGGCTGGATTATGATGGATTAGGCCGGAATATCCCCTCTATCTATAAATTGATAGAGTAGTTTAACAAAGTAATGCTTGACAAAGCTTACAATTCGTAGTAATTTAAGAATCAAAATATCCCATTGAAAAATGTAGCCATTTTTGTTATTGGCTGTCTTTTGTTTCAATCCTCATTCGGACAGTACTATTTGCGGGGCGAGATAAAGGATGAGAACAATAGCTACTTACCAAATGTGAGAATACTGCTTCATTCCAGCGGGTATTTATATCATTCCGGGAGTTCCGGAGAGTTCGGGATACCTGTGTCACAACCCGGTGATTCGCTCACACTTTCAGCAGACGGATATCAGACCTCCACCATACATGTAGACGCCACCGAATATCAGCACCTTACTTTAAAGCTATTATATCACCCGCCGCCAGCGCCGAAGAAGCGCCTGTTGTCCCTGACAAAGGATCTGAAAGGAGGTGACTGGAAGGGCTGGACCGTAGGCAGTGAGACCTACAGCTCGTTGGTGGAAAATGCCTTCGTTCCTGCATCGAGATTTCCCGAAACGGGTTTTGCCGTCAACATCGACAAGGCCAGCTACAGCAATGTGCGGCGATTCCTGAATATGGGCAGCACTATACCGCCCGATGCCGTGCGTATCGAAGAGCTGCTGAACTATTTCAATTTTGGTTATAGCGAGCCGCCCAGGGACAGCTGTTTTTCCATCCGGAGCATTCTGTCGGAATGCCCCTGGAATGCGGATGACCAGCTGCTGTTCGTAAAGGTCTGCGCCCGTAAGCTGGACCCTGCCAGGATACCACCCGCCAATCTCGTGTTCCTCATAGACGTATCCGGGTCCATGGACCTGCCCAATAAGCTGCCCTTGCTGAAGTCCGCCTTTTCCCTGCTGGTGAATAACCTGCGGGATATCGATACCGTCTCCATCGTCGTATATGGCAGCACCGTGGGGGTCTGGCTGCCCCCTACCTCGGGCGCGGATAAGAAAAAGATACAAAAGTCTATCGAGGACCTTTCACCCGGCGGACCGACGCCGGGCGAGGCTGGTATCCGGGCTGCTTACCGGGTGGCCAAATCGCAGTTCATCACAGGTGGCAACAACAGGGTGATCCTGGCCACCGATGGGGACTTCAACGTGGGAGAGACCTCGGAGGATGAGCTGGAAAAGCTCGTGACCCTGCACAAGCAATGGGGCATCTATCTCACCTGTCTGGGTGTGGGCATGGGTAATTACAAGGATTCGAAGCTGGAAGCCCTGGCCAAGAAGGGGAATGGGAACTTTGCCTATTTGGACGACGAGCGGGAGGCCGAGAAAGTGCTGGTCCGGGAATTTACACAGACCGTATATGCCGTGGCGGATGACGCCTATCTGAACATAGCCTTTAATCCTACGCTTGTAAAAGACTACAGGCTGATCGGGTTCGATAATAAAGTAAAGGCCCTTTCCGACAGCATGAATGAAGTGCAGGGTGGGGAAGTTGGGTCGGGCCATTCATTGCTGGCCCTATTCGAGATCACTCCCACTAACCCCGACAGCGTCGATATGACGGATAAGGACAGACTGGCCCACGTGGTATTGAATTATAAGCTGCCCCATGACGCCGTGGGGAGGTCCACTGCTTACACCTGCTCCTCCGAGGTGACGCCTTTTAGTGAATTGCAGCCCTGCTATAGATTTGCCTCCTCCATCGCTTTGTTCGGGGGACTCCTGAAGCGCTCGAAGTTTGTTCCACAATCCGCCTGGAAATCGGTGATCGGGCTGGCGGAAAAATCCAGCGACCCTGATGATGGCATGCAACAGGAATTTATCGGCCTCATCGAAAAGGCACGTAAGATCTACGGTCACCAGAAAAGACATAAAGTCGAAGACTAACTGAACATCTCCCTCACTTTGTCGAAGAAGCTGCGCTCATTCTTATCCGGCTTGGGCTGGAAGTTGGGTGAATCGCTGAGCTTCTCCAGCATCGCCTTTTCCTCCGGCGATACATGCTGGGGCGTCCAGACGCTGACATGTATCAGCTGGTCGCCTTTTTCGTAGGAATTGATGCCCGGAAATCCCTTGCCTTTCAGACGGAATATCTTTCCGCTCTGTGTGCCGGGTGGGATTTTGATCTTGGCCTTGCCGTCGATGGTGGGAACTTCCGCATTCATGCCGAAGACCGCGTCCGAGAAAGATATATGGAGCTCATAGGCGACGTTGAGACCATCGCGGTGCAGCTCGGGATGTGATTCTTCTTCGATGAGGATGATGAGATCGCCCGCCATGCCTCCTCTTTCACCCGCATTGCCTCGTCCCCCTACGCTGAGCTGCATGCCTTCCTGTACGCCTGCGGGGATGTCGATGGTGACCGTTTCCTCGCCGTATACCCGTCCTTCACCCTTACACACCGTACATTTGGAAGTGACGATAGAGCCTTCCCCATTACAGGTGGGACAGGTAGTCACCGTTTGCATCTGGCCGAGGAAGGTGTTGGTGACCTTGCGTACCTGGCCGCTGCCGCCGCAAGAGGAGCAGGTCTGTATGCTGCTTTTGTCCTTGGCGCCGCTGCCGCTGCAGGTATTACAGGTGATATATTTCTTTACCTTGATATTCTTGGTAACGCCTTTGGCTATCTCTTCATAGTTGAGCTTGATCTTTACCCGGAGATTGCTGCCTCTCACGCCACGGCTGCGGGAACCGCCTCCACCGCGCCGGCCGCCTCCGAAGAAGCTGCCGAAGAGGTCGTCCCCGAAGATGTCCCCGAACTGGCTGAATATATCCTCCATGTTGGGGTTGCCATTAAACCCACGGCCATTACCGGACACGCCTGCATGGCCAAAGCGGTCATACTGCCCCCGCTTGTCCGCATCGCTCAATACCTCATATGCCTCGGCTGCCTCTTTGAACTTTTCTTCTGCGGCTTTGTCACCAGGGTTGCGGTCGGGGTGGTATTGCATGGCTACTTTGCGGTAGGCCTTTTTAATGTCCTCGGCGGATGAACTTTTTGTAACGCCAAGTATCTCATAATAATCTCTCTTTGTAGACATAAATAGATTCTCGAATTTTGTGTGCCGGGAACGGCATTTTATTTGCCAACTACCACTTTGGCAAATCGGATGATCTTATCGTTCAGATAATAGCCTTTCTGTACTTCGTCGATGACCTTGCCTTTTAACTTTTCATCCTGTACGGGTATTTCCGTGATGGCTTCATGCTTTTCCACATCGAAGGGGGTATGGATGCTTTTCATGGGTTTTAGCCCCCTGGCCTGCAAGGTGGTCCGGAGCTTATTGAATACCAGTTGGACGCCTTCCTTGATCTGGTCGATATTTTCGGCGCTTTGTAATTGTTTTTCAGCTCTTTCGCAGTCGTCCAATACATCCAGAAGGGAAGTGATCACCTCCTTCCCGGCCGTTTGGCGTATTTCCAGGTTCTCGCGGGCGCTGCGTTTTCTGAAATTATCGAATTCGGCAAAGAGGCGGAGGTACTTATCTTTCTGATCCTGAACTTCCTGCTTTAGCTTTTCCACTTCGTCTTCCAGTCCCAGGCTGTCATTCAGATGGGTGGTACCCGCGACATTCTCGTCCGTATTCATGTCTTCCATATCGTTGTTGATGTCTTCTATGTTCATATCCATAAAAATTGGCACAAAGGTAAGGTAGACAAAAGTTTTGCCAAGCCGATTTTAGAGACAAATTGTCGCTTAATTTCTTCCCCTAAAGTCGGCGAAGGAGACTTTGTCCGCCAGGACAGACATTGGCCCCTTTGCCGGAGATACGATAAATTACGCCAAAATCGCATCTTCGGCACATATTTACTGACAGCATCAGGGTAAAAGTTAAATTTGTTGCAATAGGTCTTGTCGGACAAAGTGTTCCGATA
>DASZWE010000246.1:0-3282 GCA_035546735.1 Puia sp. | reverse complement strand
AGGCTTTGCTGCGCAGTCAACACTTCTGTGTAATTAGCCGAACTATAACGCACGAGCAATTGTGTATATTCCACCGCCTTTTGCAAATTCATGATCTGGCTATTGCGCAGATCGGTTTTTTCGCGGGAGCTCTGGTAAGCCGCTATATCATCTGAAACTTCCCGCCCTGCCGTCAGCAATGTATTCTCAAAAACAAAGAGGGCCTGCTCCTGTCCTTGCTGCGCAACTTTCAGCCTTGCCTTGTTAATACCCTGGTTAAATACCGGCGCCGTTAAACTGCCTGCGATACTCCCGATCAGTGAGCCGGGACTAAATAAATTGCCGACGGAAAGGCTGTTAAACCCACCGGAAGCGGAAATAACCAAACCGGGATAGAAATAGGACCGTGCCACATTGGTCAATTCAAAATTGTACCGGAAATTCAATTCGGCCGCCTGTACATCCGGCCGGTTGCCTAATAACTGGGCCGGGACACCTGTATGTAGTAAACTCCCTTGTTTTAGGTCAAACAGCCTGCCACGTCGTATAGGACCCGGCACCCTGTTCAACAGGACGCTTAGTGCGTTTTCTGTCTGACGGATCGATTGTTTCAGGTCAGGAATGGTCACTTCGGCAGCATACCGGCTGGCCTCACTCTGTACTACAGCCGCGCTGGTAACGACATCCGCGTCTTTTAAGGACTTCATGACATCTACTGTCGATATCCAGTTCTTAACGGATTGCTGCGTAATTTCCAGTTCCTGATCAAGCCCCAGCAGGGTGTAATAATAATTGGCAATGGCGGCTACCAGCCCTGTCTGTACGACCCTGCTGTAAGCCTCGGTTTGCAACAGCGAGGCAAGTGAGGCACGTCTGGAGCTTTTTAGTTTGCCCCACAGGTCAGCCTCCCAACTGGCTGTAGCAGCCAACAGATAAGAATGCGTATTATTGGTTGTGGTGTTGGA
Organism: Puia sp.; assembly: GCA_035546735.1. Classification (GTDB taxonomy): domain Bacteria; phylum Bacteroidota; class Bacteroidia; order Chitinophagales; family Chitinophagaceae; genus Puia. The sequence continues at coordinate 2,338 of DASZWE010000246.1, read as the reverse complement.
TAGTTTGCCCATCTGCGCGTCGGCATATGTGCTTATGTTTGGCAGAAAAGCCAGCCGGCTTTGTTCGAAGTAAGCCCGTGCCTGCTGAATATGTGAATAGGCGCTCTTTAGATCGAGATTGTGTGCAATGCCTTCACGTATCAGGTTTTGCAATAAGGTATCTCCGAATATCTCCGTCCAGTGCAGATTGGCCATATTGCTGGTGTCCGTGGAGGGCATATCCCGGTATAAACCCCGGGTCGAGGCAACGGGCGTCCGGTAGGGTTTGGAAATGGTACAGGAGCTTACCAGAATGACCAGCGCAAAAAGAACATTTGTTATGAGTTTCCTCTTCATACCAGAGCATTTAAAGAGTGTTGATCCGGCGTACCGTCTTCCTCCTCATTCATCCGTCTGGGAGGTCCGCTGATCCTTTCCTGGAGGGATTGGAAAACGATAAACAGTATAGGTGTAATAAAAATGCCAAAGCTGGTTCCGACCAACATACCTCCGACGGCGCCGGTGCCGATGGAGTGGTTGCCGTTTGCCCCGGCTCCCGAAGCCAGCATAAGGGGTAGCAGTCCAAGTATAAAAGCAAAGGAGGTCATTAAAATAGGGCGAAGCCTGGCCTCCGCCCCTTCCAAAGCGGCCTGCACGATCTCCATGCCATTTCTCCGTCTTTCCAGGGCAAATTCTACTATCAGTATCGCGTTCTTCGCCAGCAGGCCAATCAGCATGATCAAGGTTATTTGTACATAAATGTTATTGTCTATACCAAAGATCTTTGCAAAAAGGAAGGCGCCCGCAAGTCCTACAGGCAAGGTTAATAATATTGAAAAAGGAAGAATATAGCTTTCATATTGCGCGCTCAACAGGAAGTAAACAAAAATGAGACAAAGCAAAAAGATGATTGTAGTCTGGCTGCCCGCGGACAATTCCTGTCTTGAAAGACCCGAATATTCATAGCTATACCCCGCGGGAAGCGTTTTCGCGGCCACCTGCTGAATAGCCGTTATAGCATTACCTGAACTATATCCCTGCTTTTGATTGCCATTGACGGCAATAGAAGTAAATAAATTGAACCGTGAGATACTTTGTGGCCCGTACATCTTTTCCAGTGATACAAAAGCAGTAATGGGAGCCATGGCGCCGCTGGCATTTCGCACAAATATGGAATTGAGGTCTTCGGGTTTTGCTCTATAGGTAGGGTCTGCCTGGAACATGACACGAAATTGCTGGCCGAACTGGTTAAAGTTCGAGGCATAGACACCACCAAAATAGCCTTGCATGACGCCCAGCACATCGCTCACGAGTAAGCCCGCCTCTTTTACTTTGGCTACATCAACATTTAACATGTATTGCGGGAAGTTGGGGTTAAAAGGAGTGGCGGCGAATTGAATTTCGGGCCGCTGGTTCAGCGCTTTCAGGAAATCGGTGCTGACCTTATAAAATAGGGCAATGTCACCACCCGTCCGGTCTTCCAGTTGGAGGGAAAATCCACCGCTGTTGCCAAACCCCTGTATGGTGGGCGGAGTAAGAAAAATAATAGAGGCTTCCCTTATCCCGCTGGTTTTATCCCTCAATTCCGAAATAATTGCCTGCACATCTCTTTTACGTTGACTCCAGTTTGTCAATCGCATGACGACCCTACCGTAATTGCTTCCATTTCCGTTGAGCGTTCCGCTGCCCACTATAGCTACAATGTTGGGTATTTCCGGTATGGTCCGGGCAACATTTTCCACCTGCCGTACTACGGAATCAGTACGCTCCAGGGAGGCGGAAGGTGGTAAACTGATATCAGCAGTGATCACGCCCAGATCTTCACCGGGAACAAAACTTTTCGGGATGCTGCCGGAGATCAGGTAAAAAGCCACACCGAAAATGGCTAATGCTACAAGCGGGATCCACTTCCTGCGGGATAAAAATGATACCGATCTTTTATATTTGTTGGTCAGCGATGTAAAAGAAGTATTGAAGGCTGCGTAAAAACGTTGAATAAAGCCGCGTTGTTTATGCCCGTTATTATGAGGTTTCAGGAATAAAGCACAAAGGGCGGGGCTGAGCGTAAGCGCATTGATGGCCGAGAGAATAATAGCTATGGCCAGTGTAAGACCGAACTGTTTATAAAATACACCTGCCGATCCGCCTATAAAGCTCACCGGAACAAATACCGCAGCCATCACCAGGGTAATCGACACAATGGCTCCCGATATTTCATTCATGGCGTCGATCGCTGCTTTTTTGGGCGACTGGTATCCCTTGTCCAGTTTGGCATGCACCGCTTCCACCACCACAATGGCATCGTCTACTACGATACCAATGGCCAGGATCATGGCAAAAAGGGTGAGCAGGTTAATGG
>DASZWE010000245.1:0-4072 GCA_035546735.1 Puia sp. | reverse complement strand
GGAGTCTGCCAAACAGGAATTCCAGCAACAATATGGGCGGGATGTTTTTGCGGCCGAGCAGCTGGATGTGACGGATGCCGGTACCATACATCAGGCGTACAAGACAGCGGCGCTTGCCTTCGGAGGCGTGGATATCATAGTGAACTGTGCAGGGCTGTCCATCTCCAAGCCGCTGGAAGAGCATACGGAAAAAGACTGGGACCTGTTGTATGATGTGCTGGTAAAGGGCCAGTTCCTGGTGACGCAGGCAGGAGTGGCGATCATGCGGAAGCAGGCCACGGGAGGGGATGTCATCAATATCGTAAGCAAGAATGCATTGGTGTCGGGTCCGAACAATGCGGGTTATGGTTCTGCCAAGGCTGCGCAGCTGCATCTCAGCCGGCTGAACGCAGCGGAGCTTGGCGGGGATAAGATCCGTGTCAATACCGTGAACCCGGATGCCGTCATCTCGGATAGTAAGATATGGGCAGGCGCCTGGGCCGAAGGTCGTGCCAAGGCTTATGGGGTCAAGGTGGAAGAGCTGCCGGCTTATTATGCGAAAAGGACCCTGCTCAATGAAATTATTTTACCGGAGGATATTGCGAATGCATGTTTTGTGCTGACCGGGGGGCTTCTTAATAAGTCCACGGGAAATGTGCTGAACGTAGACGGAGGCGTCGCTATGGCGTTCGTACGATGAGAGTAGCATTTAAGATGAAGCTCTTTCCCGGCTATGAGGCCGAGTATAAAAAACGCCATGCGGCCATCTGGCCCGAGCTGGCGGCCCTGCTGAAGTCGGCAGGGGTCAGGGATTACTCGATATTCCTGGATGAAGAGACATTGCTGCTGTTCGCGTATCTGCAGGTGGATGATCCCGTCGCGCTGGATAAGCTGAAGACGCAGGACGTCATGTGGAAATGGTGGGATCATATGAAGGATATCATGGAGGTGCATCCGGATACATCTCCGGTGGTAGCGCCCCTGGAGGAAGTTTTTTATTTACCATAAATTGGGACTATAAATTGTGACCATATGCAAATAGAAAAATATAAGATAAGCGAGCATAACCAGTCCCTGCAGAAAGAGCATCAGCGGAAGTTCGAATTCATTGCAGCGGACATCCGAAATGCGGAAAGCATCCTGCAAAAAATGATCGACTTCCAGATAGCCATTCCCAGTTGGGCGCTGGGAACAGGGGGCACCCGCTTTGGAAGGTTCTCCGGTGGTGGAGAGCCCCGGAGCCTGGAGGAGAAAATGGAAGACATCGGACTGCTGCATGCCTTGAATCGCAGCAGCGGGGCCATATCGCTGCATATACCCTGGGATATACCCAAGGATGCCGCTGCCATCAGGTCCCTTGCTGTACAATATGGTCTTCGTTTTGACGCCATGAACTCGAATACCTTCCAGGATCAGCCGGGACAAAAGCACAGCTATAAGTTCGGATCGTTGCAGCATGTACGCAAGGAAGTCCGCAAACAGGCCATCGACCATAACATCGAAGTGATCAAATACGGTGTAGAGCTGGGTTCCAACTCATTGACGGTGTGGCTGTCGGACGGGTCCTGTTTCCCGGGGCAGCTAAATTTCCGCAAGGCATTCCAAAACACGCTGGAAGGATTGCAGGAGATATATGCCGCCCTGCCCGCGGACTGGAGGATGTTTGTAGAATATAAGGCTTTTGAACCCAATTTCTATTCCACCACGGTAGGAGATTGGGGGCAATCCCTGCTCTATGCATCCAAGCTAGGCCCCAAGGCGTATACGCTGGTGGACCTGGGACATCATCTTCCCAATGCGAATATCGAACAGATCGTGGCCCTGCTGCTGATGGAAGGGAAGCTGGGGGGATTTCATTTCAACGACTCCAAATATGGGGATGACGACCTTACCGTGGGCAGCATCAAGCCCTACCAGCTTTTTCTCATTTTCAACGAGCTGGTGGAAGGAATGGATGCCCGGGGAATGGACCATGCGAAGGACCTGGGTTGGATGATCGACGCCAGCCATAACGTAAAGGACCCGCTGGAAGACCTGCTGCAGTCTGTGGAAGCGATCATGCTGACTTATGCACAGGCATTGATCGTCGACCGGAAGAAGCTGTCGGATGCACAGCAATCCAATGACACGGTGGCTGCCCAGGAGATCTTGCAAAACAGTTTCCGCACAGACCTGCGACCGCTGGTAGCCGAAGCGCGTCTGCGTACCGGAGGGGCATTGGACCCACTGGCTTTGTATCGCAGCGAAAAGGTCCGGGAACATCTGATCAAAGAACGTGGCGCCAAAACAGTGGCCACGGGGCTTTAAACAACGTGCTATGCCTGCCCAATCCGTGATTGTCCTGTTCGATGTCGGAAAGACTAATAAGAAGGTATTCTTACTGGATGAGCAATACAAGATAGTCTGGGAACAGTCCCAGTCCCTTCCAGAGACCACCGATGAAGAAGGAGAGCTTTGTGAGGATGTCGAAAAGCTCACCAATTGGGTCCAGCGGATCTATGCCCATGTGCTCGCATTGCGGGATTTTGCCATCCGGGCGGTGAACTTCTCGGCCTATGGGGCCAGCTTTGTGCACATCGGCAAGAACGGAAAAGCGGTGGCCCCTCTATACAATTACCTCAAACCCTATCCGGAGGAGCTGAAACATAGATTTTATAATAGTTACGGCGGAGAGGTGACCTTTAGCATGCTCACGGCCAGTCCTGTGCTGGGAAGCCTGAATTCAGGGATGCAGCTGTACCGGATAAAGGAAGAAAGACCGGCGCTGTATGAGAAGATACATTGCAGCCTGCATCTCCCTCAATACCTGAGCTTCCTGCTTACGGGACAGCAATATTCGGATATTACCAGCATCGGGTGTCATACCAATCTTTGGAATTTCTCACAGGACCATTACCATGAGTGGGTGTACCGCGAAGGGATTATTGATAAACTGGCGCCTATCAGAGGAGCGGAAGAGGTAGTGCCCCTGGCAAGTTCTGCACGGAAGGGCTCACCTGCGACGGCGTCGATGGTATCCGGTATCGGGCTGCATGATAGCTCGGCTGCCATGATCCCTTACCTGGAGAGCTTCCAGGAGCCTTTTGTGCTCATTTCCACCGGTACCTGGTGTATCAGCATGAATCCTTTCAACCATGTGCCTTTGACCGTGGCTGAGCTACAGCAGGACTGTCTCTGCTATATCAGCTACCGGGGGCGGCCTGTAAAGGCCTCGCGCCTTTTTGCAGGACACGATCATGAGCAGGGAGTGAAGAAACTGGCGGCGCAATTTCATAAAGATCCGCCATATGCGACCACGGTGACTTATGATCCTGACATCGTGTCATTGATACACGGACAAGAGGAGAAAGAGGACAAGCATTTCGAGCAGGCGTATCACCGTCTGATCATGGGCATCATGTCGCGGCAGGCTGCTTCCACGCAGCTGGTGCTGCAAGGGACAAACGTTAAAAGGATCTTTGTGGATGGCGGATTTGCGCGTAACCAGGTGTATATGCATCTGCTGGCTGCCGCCTTCCCGCATATGGAAATTTTTGCCGCCAGCATTCCCCAGGCCACTGCTATCGGAGCCGCTATGGCCATTCATTCCCACTGGAATACCAGACAAATGCCAGGAGATATCATCGATTTGAAATTTTATAAGTAGATTTACCTCTCGTATGAGAGTCGGATTATTTATTCCCTGCTATGTCGATCAATTCTATCCGCAGGTAGCTATCGCCACCCTTCATTTATTGGAAAAGTATGGATGCGAGGTGGTCTATCCTCCCAATCAGACCTGTTGCGGTCAGCCCATGGCCAATTCGGGTTTCGAGCATCTTACACAGGGCTGCAATGACCTGTTCATAAAGAACTTTCATGCATTCGAGTATATCGTGTGTCCTTCCGGCAGTTGTACTTTACATATAAAAGACCACCTGCATGGAGACGACAGCATTCCAAAAAAGATATATGAGCTGGTGGAGTTCCTGACGGATGTGCTGCAAGTGGAGAATATAGATGCCAGCTTTCCCTACAAAGTAGGGGTGCATCAAAGCTGTCATGGTCAGCGGGGACTGAAGCTGTCGCAGATGACGGAGCTGATGGCTCCTCC
>DASZWE010000244.1:0-26388 GCA_035546735.1 Puia sp. | reverse complement strand
CCTCCAAAACACCGACCTCTATACCGTGGATCCCGACATCATAAAGAACTACATAGGCGAAGGCCCCAAGACTCTCGGAATGCCCGATGCCTCTCCCGGCAATGTCGGCACATGGGTTGGCTGGCAGATCGTGCGGAAATACGCACAGCTCCACAACGGCATCACACCCGAAACGCTCATGCGCACCCCCGTTCGCCGCATCATCGAAGAGGCAAAATACAAACCGAAATAATTCCTTTCATCCCGACAGCACGGTCAATCCATCGTCTCCGCAAGGAGGAACGCCCCCGCGGCCAGCGCAAAATCCAGCATCGAAGGTGTCCATACACCGGGATTGTGCGGGTCGGTGATCATCCGCGGCACATGCTGGAGCAAGGCCAGCGCAGTCAGAATGGTCCCTAATGCACAGGCCGTCCAGCGTTTTTTCGACGTGAAAAGTATCCCATAGGAGGCGGCGATCAGCGCCAGTCCGATGACATAATCCCAAAAATGCGGGAAGAGCGCCCAGTCCGGCACTTTCGCCGTCACAAAAGCATTGTGTGTAAAATGCTGGGCGCCCAATACGATAAAAGGGAGCGCATAACAATAACGTACTATCACCGACGCCCGGGCCGAAGCCAGCCAGGCGCGCCACCCCCGTAAACCCGCGGCATCCATACCCCAATTCTTTGCCATGGCCTGACGTGCCCCGAACATGCCGTCTGTAGGCCTTCGTCGGAGCTGCTTCGACACGAGAGCTTCGCTCGTATCTTTCGTCGGTTCCAACACTGTTGGACCCTTCCTCGGATACCTCGGTCGGAACCTACGGTTCTGGTCAAGCGCCTTCCATTCGCTCATAGCCAGGGCAAAAGCCGCGCCCATGATGGCAATGTCCTGCATAAACCGGGTCCAGTGCTGCCCCACCTGCGGCTCATTCGTCAACATCCCCGGATGTACCATCAGAAGATACAGCAGCATCAGACACCCCAGCAGGAATGCCGCCAGCTGCGTCTGCCACCGGATGATAAAGCTCAGCCCCGCCACAAACATGGCCGTACCCGTAAAGTAAGCCCAGAACACTCTCCACGGCATAAAAGCCGGTACCAGCGTGCCTACAAAATCCGCATACATATAATGCTGTATCCCAAAGATGATCCAGGGAATGCCAAATAGCAGGCGAACCGCATATCTTGCGGCGGGAGACATCGTCGGAAGAATGGCTAAGGCAGAAGGTTGCATATACCGAATATCCTCTATCTTCCACACAACCATATCACCACTCTACAGGCGCACATCCACCGACCCCACAAAGTCTGAATTCCCGCATAGGCGCTGCTCGTGGGTCGATAGCTGCTGCTTGTGCAACGGCAGCCGTCATCCGGCAAATTTTAGGGCCCCGACGGCTTTTTTTTCCGACTTTTATGACCCATGAGAAGGGTCTGGCTGCATATCGCGTTCTGGGTTGTGTATGTATTGCAGGACATCGTGCTCGCCTATACCTGGGTAGGCCCTGCCTTTAAGAACATCCCCCAGATGAAAATGCTCGGCATTGCCGCACAGGCCGCCCTCATCAACATGCCCTGGAAAATGACACTCAGCTACTTCCTGCTCTATGTGTCCATACCCAAAATATCCGCCGGCCGCCAGCCCATGAGCAGGATCGTCACCGAGATAATTCTCGTCTTTGCCGGCTGTGTGATAGCCTACAGAATGGGCTCCCATTATATTTTGTATGCCATCGTGTATGGAGGCACTATCCCCGATGGGAATGCCCTGGGCATCGGCAACGTCATCGTAGCCATCATGGACATCGGGTTTATAGCAGGACTGGCCGCCACGATAAAATTTGTAAAGATCCAGCTGGCGGATAAGGAGAGGGTACAGAGCCTTACAAAAGAAAAGCTGGGAGCCGAACTGAAGTTTCTACGCAACCAGACCAACCCCCATTTTTTACTCAATACCCTGAACAATATCTATGGCCTGGCACGAAAAAAATCCGACGACACCGCCGAGGTGGTGATGAAGCTGTCCGAGATGCTACGGTACATATTATACGAATCCGGCAGCGACCTGATCACCCTGGCGGACGAGATCAAAGTGATAGAAGATTACCTGGAGCTGGAGATGATCCGCTACAACGACAGGCTTTCCGTCAGCTTTAACAAATCCCTGGACGGGAGCTGCTATCGGATCACCCCCCTCCTGCTGCTGCCTTTTGTGGAAAATGCATTCAAGCATGGCGTCAGCGAGACACGCTTCGAATCCTTTATACAGATCGACATTTCCGTAAGGAATGGGCAGCTGCGATTCTTGATAGAGAACACAAAGGACAATGGCCGGCACGGCAGCAATGGGACCAGCATCGGTCTGATGAATGTAAAAAGACAGCTCGAGCTCAGCTATAAGGATTACGACCTCAAAGTGCTTAATGAAGAGAATCTTTTCACTGTCAACCTTTTTTTAAATTTGGAAAGCCATGTTGAAATATAGCTGTCTCATCGTAGAGGACGAACCCCTCTCCGCCGAAATACTGACCGATTACATACGGCAGGTGCCTTTCCTGGAACTGCGATCCGTATGCGCAGATGCCATCTATGCCATGGAGCTGCTCCAGAAGGAAAAGTTCGACCTCCTCTTCCTGGATATACACCTTCCCAAATTGAAAGGCATGGAATTTTTGGAATCGCTGCGTAACCCGCCCCGCGTCATCATTATCTCCGCTTATAAGGACTATGCCCTGCAGGCGTTCGAGCTCAACGTAGTGGACTACCTGTTAAAACCCATCCGGTTCAGCCGCTTCCTTAAGGCAGTGAACAAGCTGGATCAGCAGTCTGATAGCAGACCGGTCTCTTCCCCTGCCGAAACGAGGGAAAGGACCTATTTTTTCTTTTCCGTTGGCAAGAAGAAGGTAAAGGTCTTTCTCGACGAGATACTCTATATCGAAAGCCTCCGGGAATATGTACGCATCACCACCCGGGATAAGAACATCCTCACCAAATTCCAGCTCAGCGCCATCGAAGAGCTGCTGTCCAGGAACAATTTCATCCGCATACACCGCAGCTTCATCGTGGCAAAGGATAAGATCAACGCCTTTACCGCAACGGATGTGGAGATCAACAACAAACAGATCCCCATCGGAAGGAGCTATAAAGAGCTCGTCATCGGCATTCTCGAAAGAGGCGTATAGCCTGCCGTCCACGCCGTTGGTTGAAAAAAAGGAACGCCTGCCCATAAAAGAAGTAATTTGATCCTGTCATTACTGTTCACATGAGATCCTTCTGTATCAGGCTGCCGTTGCTAACGCTCTTTTCTCTCTCGGCGCTCAGCTGCCCAAGGGAAGTGCCGGCCACACCCGCCATGCCCCTTCATCCGGCCAGACCAGCCAGGTGCATCCAGCCCGCGGATATGTTGCCCGCACGCGCCTTTCCAGCCCTACCCCGCACCGAAATATCGCTCCGCGATAACAGGGTCGCCCGATGGCATTGTTGAGCCGCATTACTTTCTGCTTCCTTTCGACATGGTAAGGACCGCCCGCACTTCTTCGATCAGTGCCCCTGATTGGGACTCGCCCGATTGGAAGATCTTTCCTTGCAACGACTCGTGCTTTTCGGACTTTGTCTTAAATGCCTTTTTTGCATTCGGATTTTTTGTCAACCGGTCCATCTGGGCCCGCAGACTTTCCCCCCTGGCCATCATACCCTTCAGCTCCTTGACCACCGGTTTTGTACCAAAATAGGTCGACTGGAACCAACTCCTCGACACAGGATCCTGCCAGCTGATATAGCCGTTCTTTAAGATTTGCACCGGTTTTGTAATGGCCCCCGTAAAGCTGTAGCGAACCCCCGGCACCGGCTGCGGATCAAAAAAATTAGGCGTGTAGAAATCACTCATCAGGATACCATTGACACTATAGGCAAAGGCAGCATCTTCGCAAGGGTCACACACTTCCACGAGGAAGTTGACCTTACCCTGGGTGCTTTTAGGGCTTCCTGCCGTGGCCATACGATTGCCGTACGGATCGACCAGCATTTCACACATTTCATGGCTGCAGGTCAATTGCCAGCTGTCATCCAAAAGTACCAACGAATAGGGCTGATGATGCTTGTCCGTATGAAACCCCGCGGCATCAGGGTCTTTGATGTCCTCGCTGACGATAATAGGCCAATAGCCCAGAGGTACCGACTTCATATCAGGAAAGAAATCCACCGTGGCCGAGATGCCCCAGATAGGACCCAGATCCCTTGTCGCCTGCTTTTGCAGTGCAGCCGCTGTTTGGGATAGCTCCGATGCGCCGAGCTTTTTAGACAGCGACACAAGTGCGATGTGCTTTAGTAACATAAATTAGCTTTAAAATTTGGAATGGGAAAAGCTAATGTACTGCAAGGACATGGTGATAACCACGGGAAAAACACGGTTTTTCAAGGAATGGCAATACAGTTCGGCCCGCTTTAAGGCTTCTTCCCTAATTGCCGCATCTGGGAAAAGTGGGAACGAACGGCTTCCCGCATGGTTGGAAATTCATTGTATTCGATGCCAAACTCCCGGCACGTCCGCTTAACGATGAGGTTGATCGCCGGATAATGTATATGGCTGATACGAGGGAATAAATGGTGCTCTACCTGAAAATTCAATCCGCCGACAAACCAGGAGATGATCTTATTGCGCGGAGCGAAATTGGCTGTTGTCCTTACCTGGTGTATGGCCCATTCTTCTTCCACCTTCTTCGTCTCATTCATCCCGATGTGAATAAATTCAGGCCCATCCACCACATGCGCCAGCTGGAATACGATAGCCAGGGTAAAACCCAGCGCAAGATGCATACAGATGAACCCAATAGCCCAGGCTCCCCAGCCAACACAATACACCGGCAGCCCGATATAAAAAACAACATACAGCAGCTTGCTAAGCCAGAATATGAAGTGCTCCTTACTATCCATCCTGGCCAGCGGAGTAGAGACGATCTTCCGTGAAAAATATTTATTAAAGTCCAGCATCAGCACCCAGAGAAAAGACGAAAGAGCATAGAAAAAGACCACATAAATGTGCTGAAAACGATGGGCCGGCATCCACTTCTGACTCTCGCAATGCCGCATGAAAGGACTCTTGGCAATGTCATCGTCGATGCCATCTACATTCGTATAAGTATGATGGATGATATTATGCTTGAACTTCCAGATAAAGGCATTGCCTCCCAGGGCATTGAGCGAAAGCCCCATCAGCCCGTTGACCCATTTCCGGGAAGAATAGCTGCCATGACAGGCGTCATGCATGACATTGAACCCTATACACGCCAGTAGAAGCCCAAGCAATCCGCTAAACAGAATGCCTGCCAGCCGGATATATAAGGGCAGCGGCGATCCCCCCGATTGAAAGGTGAACAGCAGAACCAGGTAAACAAGAACAGCGGCAGGTATCAGCACGCCTGTTTTTGCATATAGCCGCCAATCCCCCGTTTTCTTAAGGTGGTTACGGTTAAAATATTGATCTACAGACGTTTTTAGCGACTTGTAAAAGGCATTCTGCGTATTGTTGAAAGAGAGCTTGGCCATGGGTCTGGAAAATTGGATTTAACATCGGCAATTCAGCACCGGCAAGGTAGAAAAGTAATCCCATATGGGAAGTTAATTTATCCGCCTTACTTCTTAATATGACTCTTCAACAGCTTGCGTGCAGCCTGTATCTCCAGAAGATCCTTGAAGGAATCCTTGGGAATAAGGAAAAAGCTCCGGGAGGAGAAGTACAGATGAAAGAAATAGGCCGTCTCCTTAAAAGCGCTGAAAGTCTCCCAGTTCCACTGCTGACTGCCCTTTTTGGTCTCCAGGATGATGCCGGTATCATCCAGGCTAAGGACAAAATGATCCTGAAAGGTGGTATTGCGCTTATAAATGCTCAACGGAAGGAATCTCCGGATGGACAGCCAGAGGAAAAACCATAAAAAGGAGAAAAGAAGAAAGGGAAGGACCTGTATTTTCTTGAGAGCCAACAAGATAGCAGATGCTAAGGCAAAAAGATTGATGATAATAACGATGATCCTGATCTCCGGCTGGCCAAAAAAGTGACCACGTAATCCATCCAGTACCTGCTTTTTGTTGTAACCAAATTGAATTGTCATTCCGCCATGTGTAGATTGTGAACGTTCGGACCGGCGCCGGCCCATTAGGTGGTAAAAATAAAGGAAAAAAGTATACCCCCGGCTCCGGTCAGCGCTCAAAACCGACCACAGGTCGGTTGCCCGAAGGGCCATCATAAAACCTTGTTGCCGCCGGAGCCACTTTTTACCATAGCGCAGGCAGGCAACAAAACCGACCACAGGTCGGTTGCCCGAAGGGCCATCATAAAACCTTGTTGCTGCCGGAGCTACTTTTCACTATAGCGCAGGCAGGCAACAAAACCGACCACAGGTCGAGCCACTTAGCCCAGGCAGGACCGACCACAGGTCGGTTGCCCGAAAGACGAGCAAAAAAAAGCTATCCCGCAGCCCACGGGATAGCCAATAAATGTCTATTGCCCAGTCAGCTCAGGTACTCGCTTAGCGAACGTCCCTGCAATGACCATAATGATGATTAGCTGCTTCTCCGGGAGTAACACTACGGCTACAGGAAGCTAAGAACGAAATTACAACGAGGGCCACCAGGATACGTGTCATGCTTTTCAATTTAGGTTATTATGGATTAATATATATAAACGGGAATAGACACAAAGTATTATATAAGTGCTCACCCGTTTGGATAGGTGAAAATAATAATACCAGGGGAAATAAAATAACCATAGTTTAAAAGGGCGGCAGATAAAAAGACATCCCCGCACGCACAACTAGCTCAAAATAACCTCTTTAACACCGTAACCCGCCGGACACCCGTCGAAATCCTTTGATAGGTTCCCCAATATTTGACAGGCCGCCCCTAATAAAAGATCCCCCCATGGAAATGGAAGGATCTGCGAAATGTTTATGATTAAGTTACCGTAGAGACGTTTAGCTACACCCCATACTATTCCCACAGTTCAGGCATTTATAACAGGTCCCGCTCCGGATGGTGATATGCCCGCAGGTATTACAGGCCGGCGCATCGCTCTGCATGCTCTTGGCAGCCGCATTGACCGCATCCAGGCTCGTTTCCGCCTTTACCCCCCCAGCCGCAGCCTTGGAAGCCCTGGCAGCCGATGCCCCCGACTGACCACCCGGTGACGACGCTCCCCCCGCCTTGGCCACGATCCGTACATCGCTGAGCTCGGGAGCGCCCTTGTCATATTCCAGTGAGGAGGGTATCTCATCCCAGTCATCTGTACCCGTATTGGCGACTTCCGGCCGGTCCAGCACATGTACCAGGTCCGTTCTTCCTAAATATTCATACGCCAGACTGCGGAAGATAAAGTCCACTATCGATGTCGCGCTCTTGATATTGGGATGGTCCACCATACCCGACGGTTCAAATCGGGTAAAGACAAACTTTTCTACAAACTCTTCCAGGGGAACACCGTACTGCAATCCGATAGAGACCGCAATGGCGAAGCAGTTCGAGAGACTGCGCATCGTCGCTCCCTCCTTTGCCATGTCGATAAAGATCTCACCCACCGTGCCGTCGCTGTATTCTCCCGTACGCAAAAAGAGGGTCTGACCGTTGATCTTTGCCTTTTGGGTAAAGCCCCTGCGTTTGGCGGGCAATGTCCTGCGCTCGACGATGGTAGCCAGCGCCCTTTTCAGTTTCGTATCGGGTGAAGCCTGTACCCTCTTCTGCACTTCTTCCAGCAATTCCTGCACCGTCAGCTTGCTCATGTCCACGATCATGGTCTCCTGGGCAGCCGGCGCTTCGGCGGACGCGGATTGCTTTTCCTCTTCGGCCTCTTTCTTTTTCTTGTCCGACTTGGTGCTCAGCGGCTGCGAAAGCTTGGAGCCATCACGGTATAAAGCGCAGGCCTTCAGACCCAGCTTCCAGCTCAGCATATAGGCATCCGCGATGTCTTCCACGGCAGCCTCGTTGGGGAGGTTGATCGTCTTGGAAATAGCGCCGCTGATAAAGGGCTGTGCCGCACCCATCATACGGATATGACCGTGTGCATGGATATAACGCTGACCTTTTTTACCGCATTTGTTGGCGCAGTCGAATACCGACAGGTGCTCCCCTTTTAAGTGAGGCGCGCCTTCCACCGTCATCGTACCGCATACATAGTCGTTGGCCTTCTCGATCTCCTCCGCCGTAAAGCCAAGAGCTTCCAGCAGACTCCATTCGGGATTATAATATTGTTCAGGTTTGAATCCCAGCCGCTGCAGGCATTCTTCACCCAGCGTATAGACGTTGAATACGAAGCCGATCTCGAATGCCGAGCCAACCGCCGCATCCAGCTTTTTGATCTCTTCCGCGATAAAACCCTTTTCGCTCAGCGACTGGTGGTTGATGGCGGGAGCGCCCGCAAAAGAAGCCGTTCCTACCGCATATTTTACGATGGAGACGATCTGCTTATCCGTATAACCCAGGTTCTTCAGCGCCGTGGGGACGGACTGGTTGATGATCTTGAAATAACCGCCACCCGAGAGCTTCTTAAATTTGACCAGGGCGAAGTCGGGCTCTACACCCGTCGTATCGCAATCCATGACCAAACCAATGGTGCCCGTAGGCGCGATCACCGTCGCCTGTGCATTGCGATAACCGTATTTCTCGCCCAACTGCACCGCCTCGTCCCAGGCCTTGGTGGCTGCCTTGAGAAGATAGTCCGGACAATAGCGGGCCTTGATCCCCTGCGGCTTGATCCCCAGCCCCTCATACTCATCCGCGTCATAGGCCGCCAGCCGGTGATTACGCATCACCCGCAACATGTGATCCTTGTTTTCTTCATAGCGGGGGAAAGGCCCCATGACAGCAGCCAGCTCGGCAGAGGTCTTGTAAGCCACGCCTGTCATGATCGCCGTAATGGCTCCGGCAATACCACGAGCCTCCTCACTGTCGTAAGGAATGCCCATGATCATCAGCATGGAACCCAGGTTGGCATACCCAAGACCCAGCGTACGATAATCATAAGACAGACGAGCCACTTCCTTGGAAGGGAATTGAGCCATCAGTACCGATACTTCCAATACCGTCGTCCACAGACGGCAGCAATACTCAAATCCTTCCACATCGAAAGTGTTGGTGTTCTCATCGTAGAAACGGCGGAGATTGGCAGAAGCCAGGTTACATGCCGTGTTGTCCAGGAACATGTATTCGGAGCAGGGGTTGGAGGCCCGGATACGGCCACCTTCGGGGCAGGTATGCCACTCATTGATGGTGGTGTCGTATTGGGTACCCGGGTCAGCACAACGCCATGCTGCATACGCAATCTGGTTCCAGACTTCTTTGGCCGGAATGCGCTTCATTATTCTTTTATCGCTGCGGGCGGTCAGTTCCCAGTCCTCGCCCCTGGCCAGCTTGTCAAAAAATTCATTGGTCACACGAATGGAGTTGTTGGAGTTCTGCCCCGACACAGTCCGATAAGCTTCTCCTTCATAGTCACTGGGGTAGCCCGCTGCGATAAGGGCACCCACTTTCTTTTCCTCTTCGACTTTCCAGTTGATGAACTCCATGATCTCCGGATGATCCAGGTCGAGACAGACCATCTTGGCCGCCCTGCGGGTAGTGCCGCCCGACTTGATGGCGCCTGCCGCCCTATCCCCTATCTTGAGGAAGCTCATCAGACCGCTGGAAGTTCCACCACCGCTCAGCTTCTCGCCTTCTCCACGGATGGCCGAAAAATTGGTGCCTACCCCCGATCCATATTTGAAGATCCGGGCTTCGCGCACCCAGAGGTCCATGATACCCCCATCGTTCACCAGATCATCTTCCACACTGAGGATGAAACACGCATGGGGCTGTGGCCTTTCATACGCCGAAGTAGATTTTTTCAATTCCCCATCGGCCGGATCTACGAAATAATGTCCCTGGGGCTTACCCGTAATGCCATAGGTCTCATGCAGACCGGTATTGAACCACTGCGGTGAATTGGGTACACAAGCCTGGTCGAGGATACTATAGACCAGCTCTTCGTAAAACACCTGCGCATCCCGGGCGCTGGCAAAATAACCATACCGCTCACCCCATACCCTCCAGCAATTGGCCATACGATGCGCCACCTGCTTCACCGAGGTCTCCCTCCCCAACGATCCATCGGCTTGAGGCACGCCCGCCTTGCGAAAATATTTTTGTGCGAGAATGTCCGTAGCAATTTGACTCCACTGTTTAGGCACTTCCACATTGTTCATCTCAAAAACCACTTCCCCGCTGGGATTCCGGATCACAGATGTACGATAGTCATAGGCAAACTGATCGAATACATTAATATTATCCTTCGTATTGCGGCGGGGGAACTGCATGCCCTTCGCGGATTTTTTGGTTGCCATAAGTCAGTGCCAGATTTAAAGAATTAGAAATTTAGTTTTCGTGGTGTTAAGGGCGGGTAACGAAAATATTTTTTTGAGTCCGAATTTCCGACTTTATCTTTTGCACATCCCCCTCTAAACATGTGGAAAATGCATGTAGCCCAGACAGGTCGGGCATACAAATTTATGCACATCTCCATCCATTAAAAAAATCACCCCATTCATTGAATTTGTTTCCATTTTCCCCCCACAGGTTTGAATTTTATCTGCCAAATCCTTGCAAATGCGGTACAAGCTCGCGACATATATTCTCATCTTATTGGCTTTCATTAGTTTCTCCACTTCCAGTTCCACCAGGATATAACAACCGGACAGGTCAAAAGGATCATGTACTTACGGCATTCATGCTGTGGTATGCCTTTACCGGCGCATTGCCGGAAGGACCTGACGCCAGTCAGATCCCCGATATGGCCATTCCCAACGGCATCGTGCCCGATAGCCTGGTACGTCCATGATCCGCCGAAGACGGGTCGTCCCGGGACAGGCATCAGCGATAAAATTTAGGATTTCTTTTAAATATAATTCCTTCTCTTTACGGGATGAAGAACACCCTCCAACTGATCATGCTGATGACACTCCTGACCATCATCGGCATCCGGCCAACCCATGCACAAACGCAATTCACAGGCTGGCTGGCCACTTTCCAGAATTATAAACTGTCATCCAAATTCGGCCTCTATTTCGACATCCAGTACAGATCCACGGACCAGTGGCGCCAAATGAATGCCCTGCTGCTCCGCCCCGGCGTCAATTTTTATTTCACACCCTCTCTTACCGGCACCGTCGGCTATGCCTATATACCGCAGCAACGTATATCCAGCGGCGTTACAGGCTATTTACCCGAACATCGTACCTGGCAGCAGTTGGTCTATACCCATAACACTCACCTCGGTCATCACGCACGGACCACCGTCCTTTCCCATCGGCTCCGGCTCGAGCAACGCTATATACCCAAACATCATGCAGAAGGGAGTTCGCTGGTGCACGACAAACAGGTATATGCAGGCAGACTTCGCTACTTCACCCGCGCCGTCATTCCTTTCGGAAGAGCACATACCATAACAGCGCCAGCGGGAGGACCCGCCAACAGCGCCCCCACACCCACCGGCACCGCATCTTCCCGGGCTTTTACACAAGGCTTCTTTGCCGCCATCCAGAACGAGATCTTCCTCAATATCGGAGACCCCTCCCCCGTCAATGGGAAAGTCTTTGATCAGAACAGGGCGTACATGGCTCTGGGCTATCGTTGCAGCAAACAGTTCGATGTGGAGATGGGCTACCTCAACCAGTACGTCAGCGGAGCAGGCAGCAATTCCACCAACAATCACGTCCTGCAGGTAGCGACCTACATACGGCTGTAACCAGGAGCAATCCGCCCCTGGATGGCTCGCTCCGGCGTCATTGTCGTTGCAGGTTAGGATGGTCGTCCCTGTATTTGGGATCCAGCACATCCCTGAATTCAGTGGGATGCTTTTTTAACCAGCCGGCGACGAAGGGGCAGTAGACCATCACCGGTATCTTATGTTCGCGCGCATAGGTCAGCGCATATACCGCCAGCGCCGATGCAATTCCCCTGCCGCCTATCTTTTCAGGCACTTCCGTATGCATGAGCGCTATGTCCCCCTTATACATACGGTATTCCAGGTAGGCCAGCTCTCCGTCCACCCTCACCTGGAACTGCTGCTGTTCTGTGTTATTAATGATGTTCACAATTGGATTTTTAGGAAATTTAACCCAATTGTTCCATTCCAGGAACTTCGTCGGAATTCCGGCTTCATATCTTATTAGTTTGCATCCCGCGGATGTGTATCTTACGTAAAAGAATATGAATAATACGTAATACACTGGGTAAAAATGCACATTTCCACGGATTTTACTCCCTTAAAGCGGAAAACTTTTCGCATTTTTGCAATGAGACACCAACGGCAATCAGCGAATGAAGCAATTTATTTACGAGTCTTTGTTGGCCAGGAAAAAAAAGGGACAGCGGTCTTTCGCCGTCCTGATAGATCCGGACAATGTGAATGCGGCAAAAATTGACGAGCTCACGGACCTCTCCGTCAGCGCAGGAGTAGATTATCTCCTGGTAGGCGGGAGCCTTGTCATCTCCAACCATCTCGATGAGGTGGTCCAACGTATCCGCAAGAACTGCTCCATCCCTGTCATTCTTTTTCCCGGTACCCCCTCCCAGGTATCCCGCTATGCCGATGGTCTTCTTTATTTATCGCTCATCTCCGGAAGGAATCCCGAGCTGCTCATCGGCCAGCATGTTATTTCCGCGCCTGCCGTACGCAGCAGCGGACTGGAGATCATCTCCACAGGCTATATGGTCATCGATGGAGGAGCTCCCACTACCGTGTCCTATATCAGCAATGCCGTGCCCATCCCCGCCGATAAGAATGAGATCGCGCTTTGCACCGCCATGGCCGGCGAAATGCTGGGTATGAAATTGATCTATATGGATGCAGGCAGCGGCGCCCGGCACGCCATCCAGGAAGAAATGATAGCAGCCGTGGCGGCACACATCGATATACCCCTGGTCGTCGGCGGAGGTATCCGCGATCCGGAAAAAGCCTACCGCAACTGCCGGGCAGGCGCCAATGTCATCGTCGTAGGCAACGCCATCGAGAAAGACGCTAATCTCATAAAGGAGATGGCCGCCGCTGTACATTCCGTGCCCGTGGAGGGACCGCTCTCATAACCTCCTATGCCTGATCACCGCATAAACACCCTCTTCTCCTTCGCCACGATCCTCTCCACCATCGGAGGCAGGGAATCATTCCCATTCTCGAACAAAAAGTACTTCATCCCGCTCTCCCTGAAATAAGGCACCACCAGCGAATCCTCCACCGTCATTTTCCCAAATTGCCGGAACACCGGCTCATCCTGCCCCGGCATATCCCTATCTACCCGCAGCCAATGCCGGTAAGGAAAGCTGTCCGGCATCCAGAAAAGAAAGGTAGCCAGCTCAACACCAATGCAAACGTCCTGCCTCCCAGCGACAGCACGATCCTGCCCACCATCAGAAAGGTCAGCGACCCGAAAAGGGCCGGCCAGCACTTTATCCAAAAAGCGCCCTCACCCATTAAATGGGCCATCCGGGCAAACAGACTTAACAGCGGTGGCACCTCCATATACCCCCAGATCCATCGTAACACCCGTGGACATACCCATACTGTGTGCTGCAAAAAAGGACTATAAACGATAATGACGGAACGCAGTATTAACTTGCTAGTCCATACGCAAGCTCTCCACCGGATTTGCCTGCACCGCACGCACTACCCGCAAGCCCGTGACAGACAGCGTGATAAGAATAAGCGCCAACAGGGGCAGCCCAAACATCCACCCATTCATCGAAGTATGATAGGCATAAGAACCCAGCCACCGCTGCAACCCCCACCCCGCCAGGGGCATCGCCACCAACGCAGCACAACCTATCAGCAGGATGAACTCCCGGGTCAGCAGCACCACCAGGCTGGCGCCCGATGCTCCCAGCACTTTTCGTATCCCAATCTCACGCATACGCCGCACCGTGATCAAAGATACCAGCCCATACAACCCCAGACAGGAAATAAATATCGACAGCAACGTAAATCCATTGAACAGCGTCATCATAAGACGATCACCCTTATATTGACCGTCGAAGCTCTCGTCCATAAAATAATAACTAAAAGGCTCGGAAGGAAAATACTCCGTCCAGAGACGCTTCAGCCTGGGCACTATGGAAGGGGACAGTTTTGCCAGCACGGCCCAATTGGGGCTGGCGCTGTCCTTATATACCATCACCACCGGCTCGATCATGTTGTGCAGCGACTTGAAAAAGAAATCCTTTACCACGCCTATTACCTTCCCCTTATGCCCATATCCTTCGATAGACTGCCCCACGCCCGAACGCCACCCCATCGCCCGCACAAATGCCTCGTTGACAAGGAAACCTTCCTTTTTATCTGTACGCATGCTGTCCGAAAAATTACGCCCCTCCGCCATATTCATATGCAGCAGCGGCACCAACTCCGGGTCGACAAAAAAATAATTACAAAGGATATCTTTTTTCTTCCCCCGCGAGCTCACCGTTGTACTCGCCATCATTACCCCCTCCGTTGGTATACCGCTCCCCAACGATACCCCCCGGACACCCGCCTCATGCCGCACCGCCTGGCTAAAGGCGCCGATCTGCCGGCGAGCCAGGGAATCACCCGGCATCGATATGCTAAGCACCTGGCTCCTGTCCGCACCAAGGTCCTTGTGAAATATATAATGCATTTGAAGGTAAATGACCAGGGTCCCCGTCAGCATGGCCAGCGCAATGATAAATTGTACCACCGTCAGCACCTTCCGCAAACCGATGCCCTTCTGCCGGACCGCCAGCCCCTTCAGCACCTTCACAGGTTGAAAACCCGACAGCACAAAGGCCGGCCAGGCTCCTGCAAGTATGGCCGTCAATGGGAAGGCCAGTATAAAAAAGAGGAGGGAACTCCCATCTCCCAATGAAATATGAGCATCCAGCAGCCTGTTGAAAAAAGGGATTGCCAGTTCCGCCATCCCAATGGCCAGCAGCCAGGCCACTCCCATCAGAAAGAACGACTCGCTCATAAACTGCCCCATGAGCTGCAATGGACTCGCCCCCGCCACCTTCCGCACCGCTACCTCCCTGGCACGCTCCTCCGCCCGGGCCGTAGACAGATTGACATAATTTAATAAAGCCACCAACAGGATAAATACCGCCAGGGCGGAAAAAATGGTATTGAACTGCCGGTCGCCCTTCGGCGAGTCATCTATCTTTCCTTTGCTAAAATGCATATCCCGCAGCATCTCGACCTCGTATCGCACCCGATATGCCGACGCATCTGAGCTGTCCAGCTCCGGCTGTATATAGATCCTGGAAATGACATCCAGTTGCCGCCGTAGGGCGGGTAGATCCGGCCGGCCGTGAAAAAGGACGAATGTATACACCTCGAAGTCGTCCTGCATCCAGCTCGTCGTCGCCTGGAAATTCTTCCACAGCAATGCATCGATCTTTATATCCGAATTGGCCGGCCGGTCCGCTATCACCCCCGTGACGCGGAAACTGTGCTTGTCGCATACCAGCGTCTTGCCCATCGCCGGTCCCCCGCCAAAATATTTCCGGGCGGTGCTTTCCGTCAGTACCATCGAGTAAGGCTCCGTCAACGCCGTCCCCGCAGAACCCTCCAAAAAAGAAAAATAAAAAAGCGAAAAGATAGCCTGCTCCGAATAAACAAAATGCTTTTCCGATACCAGCTCATCCGGCAGGCTGGTACCACCCGCACCCCGCGACATCGGATCGGTCCCCGGCGCAATGGTATTACCCCGGTCGGCCCGTCGCACAATAATGTCATCCGGCTCGATCCTTGCCGCCGCCTCCACCTGGGGACAATCCCGCACCAGCGCCCCCGCCAAAGGAATATTGGAAGTGGCAAAGTTCAGCTCCGTCCCGGGCGCATGGAATATGGATGTCACCCGGGCAATACGATCCGCCTTGGGATGATAGCTGTCAAAGCTCGTCTGGTAATGAACATAGCCGTATATCAGCAGACAGGTCGCTATACCCGTGGAAAGCCCCAGGACATTGATCAGGGTAAATTTCTTACGACGTAGCAGGTGACGCAGGTAAATTTTTCTCATTGACAAAGATTTTAAGTGTGACCCGTCGTTCGCCGGGCTGTCACAAGAATGCAATTTCCCCGACCCGGGCAGCCTAAGCGTGTCTCCAAACGGGCTTTTTAAGAAAAATTTAAGCCCGCTTTCCGACACGTCTAATGTCTGTCCTTTGGACGACGAACCAGTGTTCGTCCTGGCCAATTGTGACTTATTTAACAGGTTAATGAGGTGGGAACTAACGTATTATCAAAAAACATCATACAGAAGCGCGCTCATTTTTGCAGATTTATCCAAAAAATGACGTTAAAATAATCCCCACAACTCAAAAAATGTCCCATCTTTGCATCTCGAAAACAATTACATCAATTTCATCCGAATTGAAATGAAAAAAAACTCACCCATATCACACCTCACCGTGATATTGCACGCCTTCAATAAGCGTGGGTTTTTTGCTGCGCCCGTGTGCTCAGTTTTTTCCGTCCGCCCCGTTCCCTTTTGGGTGCGACGTTGATACTTCCCCCCATAGCGTCCCCTTATACAGAGGCACTATTCAATCCATCCCTGAGACGGCTGGTCTGATAATTGATCCCCCGTCCAAGCAAGGGACTCTAATTTTTCATCTCAAGAGCACACATTCAAAATGGAACACAGTTTTAAAATATTGATAGCTGACGCGACCCACCAGGACTTCGCAAAGATCATCTGCGACGAAATGGAGTCGTCAGCAAAGGCCAGAGGCACCGGTATTGCCAAGCGGAGCCCCGATTATATCCAGCAAAAGATGCGCGAAGGCAAGGCGGTCATCGCCTTCACCGAGGACAACATCTGGGCCGGATTCTGTTATATCGAGACATGGAGTCACGGGGAATATGTCGCCAACTCCGGCCTTATCGTATCCCCTCAATTCCGGAAGAGCGGCCTGGCCAAACAGATAAAGAAAAAGATATTCGAGCTCAGCCGGAAGATGTACCCCGAATCCAAGATCTTCGGCCTCACCACCGGCCTGGCCGTCATGAAGATCAACTCCGAGCTCGGCTACGAACCCGTGACCTACTCCGAGCTCACCCAGGACGACGCCTTCTGGGCCGGCTGTAAGAGCTGTGTCAACTACGAGATCCTCATGAGCAAGGAACGTAAGAACTGTATGTGCACCGCCATGCTCTACGACCCCAAGGACCACTACGAACCCGAAGAGACCCAGCAGGATTTTACCAAACACTCCAAGCTGTACGAACGCTTTATGCGTATCAAGCAATGGAAGCTCCTTGCGCCTTTCCTTAAACATCATCACGATCCCGGCAGCAACAGCAAGCCCGGAGCCGGCAATGACAACAAGTCCGGCGGCACCCCGGAAGGAGCCAAGCGCCATCGCAGCCTTTTTCACTCGTTCAGAATGGGCCGGAGGTCCATTGACCGAAGGTCAGACATTAGAGGTTTGGCGCAATTGGACTAAATTTCCCAATGTCCAATTGTGGCAATAAACAATTTTTAACATCATTCATCAGAAATTACTCGTCATCGTCATGAACAATAAAGTTGTATTAGCTTATAGCGGAGGATTGGACACCACCTACTGCGCCGTTTATCTTCAAAAAGTCAAAGGACTCGAGATACATGCCCTCACCGTCAATACGGGAGGATTTAGCGATACGGAGATAGGACAGATAGCCTCCCGCGCTAAAAGCCTCGGCGTAGCCTCTTTCGAATGTGTAGATGTAACAAAGGAATATTACGACAGCTGTATAAAATACCTCATCTTCGGCAACGTCCTCAAGAACGCCACCTATCCGCTGAGCGTTAGCGCCGAGCGCATGGTCCAGGCCATCGCCGTAGCGGAACACGTAAAGAAAACAGGAGCTTCCTATGTAGCCCATGGCAGCACCGGCGCCGGTAATGACCAGGTACGTTTCGACATGGTATTCCAAAGCATGCTGCCCGGCGTCGAGATCATCACCCCCATCCGCGACCTCCGGCTCAGCCGGGAGGAAGAGATCGCCTTCCTGAAAGAGAATGGCGTGGAGATGAATGCGGAGAAAGCAAAATACAGCATCAATAAAGGCCTCTGGGGCACATCCGTAGGCGGTAAGGAAACCTTGACGTCCAAAGAATACCTGCCCGAAGACGCCTGGCCGACACCAATGTCCGAAAAAGGCGTCCGCAACCTCGAGCTCGAATTCGTAAAAGGTCAGCTCGTCGCAGTAGATGGCAAAAAGTTCAGCCATCCCGTACAGGCCATTCAATACCTGCAGGCCATCGCACAGCCGTATGGCGTGGGAAGGGACATCCATGTCGGCGATACCATCATCGGCATCAAAGGCCGGGTAGGCTTCGAAGCCGCCGCCCCCGTCATCATCATCAAGGCCCACCACCTGCTGGAAAAACATACGCTTACCAAATGGCAGCTGTATTGGAAGGATCAGCTAAGCACCTGGTATGGCAACTGGCTCCATGAAGGACAGATGCTGGATCCCACCATGCGCAACATCGAGAAATTCCTGGAAGATACCCAGGACACCGTCACCGGCCGGGCGTTTGTCACGCTACAACCCTACCGATTCACCGTCACTGGCATCGAGAGCGCGCACGATCTTATGAGCAGTAAGTTCGGCAGCTATGGAGAAATGAACAAAGGCTGGTCTGGCGACGACGTGAAAGGCTTTGCTAAGATCTTCGGCAACCAGACGGCCATTTACCACAAAGTAAACGAGGCCGCACAATGAGCACCAACACTTCCAAAAGCACACAGATCATAAAGGCTGGCATCATCGGCGGCGCGGGCTACACAGGCGGAGAAATGCTTCGTATCCTGCTGAATCACCCAAACGTCGAACTGGGCTTTGTACATAGCAAAAGCAATGCGGGCAAACCCCTGCACGCAGTGCATGAAGACCTCCTCGGCGATACGGACAGGACATTTGACGCCGAATGGAACTATGACGTCGATGTGCTCTTCCTTTGTCTGGGACACGGGGATTCGAAAAAATTCATCGAAGCAAATTCCCCCGTCAGCAGCAAGGTGAAGATCATTGATCTTTCACAGGACTACAGGCTTCACAGCAGCGCCCCGTCTTCCGGCGCCCCCGTTGCCCCGGCGGCAGTGGGACCGGCAGCAGGCAGCACCTCACAGGACCTCGGTTCCCCCCTGTCCGGCCGCCCCCTCCTCGACGGCCAACCCGTGATCTATGGCCTCCCCGAACTCAACCGCGACGCCATCCGGACCGCCCGGCATATCGCCAACCCCGGATGTTTTGCTACCGCCCTCCAGCTCGGACTCCTCCCGCTGGCCAAGGCAGGCTTACTCGGCGACGTATATACCACCGGCATCACCGGCTCCACCGGCGCAGGTCAAAGCCTCAGCGCTACCTCGCATTTCTCCTGGAGAGCTAATAATATACAGGCATACAAGACCCTGACGCACCAGCACCTGAAGGAAGTAGGCCAGACCCTGCAGCAGGCAGCAGCGTCCGGTCCCGCCAACAGCTCCGGGACCCGGGCAGCAACCTCAGGCCCGGCCACCGGCTCCGAAGTACCCAACATTAACTTCGTACCCTGGCGCGGCGACTTCACCCGCGGTATCTTCGTCACGTCCCAGCTCCGCGTGGAACGACCACCGGAGGAGATCCTCGCCCTCTACGAAACATTTTATAAAGGCCATCCCTTCACCATCCTTAGCCGGCAGGCTATCTCGCTGAAGCAGGTGGTCAACACGAATAAATGCCTGATCCAACTGGAGCAGCAAGGTTCCCAGCTGGTGGTCCACTCCGCCGTCGACAACCTGCTGAAAGGGGCCTCCGGCCAGGCAGTGCAGAATATGAACCTCCTGTTCGGTCTTGACGAACAGACAGGCCTGCACCTGAAAGCAAACGCCTTTTAACACCAGTCTGTCAGAGCCGTCAGGCCCAGCCAGATATTAAAACCATTCGATATGAACTTATTTGACGTTTATCCTATCAATGACATCACCATCGTAAAAGCCAAAGGTTCCTACGTATGGGACAACGAAGGACAGCAATACCTCGACCTGTATGGCGGCCATGCCGTCATATCCATCGGACATACCCATCCGCATTATGTCAGCCGCCTCACCGACCAGCTGAATAAGGTCGGATTTTATTCCAACTCCATCCGCATACCCCTTCAGCAGGAGCTCGCCGCTAAACTGGGCAAGGTCTCCGGCAGGCCAGACTACAGCCTCTTCCTCTGCAACTCCGGCGCCGAAGCCAATGAGAACGCCCTAAAGCTGGCCTCCTTTCACAATGGACGGAAAAAAGTCGTCGCCTTCTCCAAATCCTTTCATGGAAGGACCTCTCTGGCCGTAGCCGTAACGGACAACCCGTCCATCGTCGCCCCCATCAACCAGACGGACAACGTCATCTTCCTTCCCTTTAATGACGAGGCAGCCCTCGAAGCATGCTTCCAGCAGCAGGGGAAGGAGATATCCTCCGTCATCGTCGAAGGTATCCAGGGCGTGGGCGGCATCAGGGAAGCATCCGCCCCCTTTCTGCAGAAGATCAGCCGGCTTTGCAAGGAATATGGCGCCGTATTCATCGCCGACAGCGTACAGTGCGGATACGGTCGCAGCGGCAAGTTCTTCTCCCACGACCATGCCGGGGTAGATGCAGATATCTATACCATGGCCAAAGGCATGGGGAACGGGTTCCCCGTAGCAGGCATCATCATCGCCCCGCATCTGAAACCAAAGCACGGTATGCTCGGCACTACCTTCGGCGGCAACCATCTCGCATGCGCAGCCGCGCTGGCCGTACTGGAAGTCATCGAACAGGAAGGGCTGATGACCAATGCGACTGAGACAGGCAGCTATCTCATCGCACAGCTGAAAAAGATCCCCGGTCTGCAAAACGTACGTGGCAAGGGATTGATGATAGGATTCGACGTCCCCGAAAAGTGGAAGGACCTGAAGAAAAATCTTTTGTTCAACCAGCACATCTTCACAGGCGAGGCAAAGCCGAACACCATTCGTCTCCTGCCCTCTCTGGCGCTGAGAAAAAAAGATGCGGACGCATTCATGGAATCGCTGGAAGAAGAGATACACGTCCTGGAAGGCGCCGTCAGGGTCACGGAATAGCGTACCCGCCAGTGTCACTGGATAGCATAACCGCCCGTGTCACCCGATAGCGACCTGGCCCCGGCCGCCAGGTCGCCAAATAGCCTGGTCCGCCAAGTCATAAAGTAGCAAACGAGCTCAACTTAAATAAAGATGAAAAATTTCATTTCCGCGCATGATGTAAAGGACATCGATAGTCTGGTGAAGTCCGCTCTTGCCTATAAGGCTAATCCCCTTAAGGATAGAGAGCTGGGCGCCCACAAAAGGATAGGCATGCTCTTCCTCAACCCCTCCATGCGTACGCGTCTGTCTACTCAGATCGCTGCCCAGAACCTCGGCGCCGATGCCATCGTCTTCAACGTGGATAAGGAAGGCTGGGCCCTGGAATTTGAAGAAGAAGCGATCATGAGCGGTAATAAGGTGGAGCACGTCAAGGACGCCGCCCCCATCATGGGTAATTATTTCGACATCCTCTGTATCCGCACCTTCCCTTCGCTGAAGAATAAGGAAGAGGACTACAGCGAGCTTTATATCAACCAGTTTGTCAAATACAGCGGCATCCCCGTAGTGAGCCTGGAAAGCTCCACCCTGCACCCGCTGCAAAGCCTCACGGACATCATCACCATCACCGAGGTCCTGGCCGGGTCAGCCGGGTCGGACAAAGCTTCCGCCACCTCCGCCTCAGGATCAGCCGCGTCAGCCAAAGCTTCCGCCACCTCCGCCCCAGGCTCACCCGCCGGGTTGGCCAAAGCCGCCGGCGGCCAGGCCGCAGCCTCCCCCATAGGCCGCAAACCCAAGATCGTCCTCACCTGGGCCCCCCACGTAAAAGCCCTGCCACAGGCCGTCGCCAACAGCTTCTCGCAATGGGTCAACGCCTGGGGTAAAGCCGATTTCGTTATCACCCATCCGGAAGATTACGAGCTCGACCCGCAGTTCACCAAAGGCGCCACCATCACCCATAACCAGGACGAAGCATTGAAAGACGCTGACTTCGTATACGTCAAGAACTGGAGCACCTTCACCGACTATGGCAAGATCTACTGTAACGACCCCGAATGGATGCTTACACAAGACCAGCTGAAACAGACCAATAACGCCAAAGTCATGCACTGTCTCCCCGTACGCCGTAACGTAGAGCTCAGCGACGAGATACTGGACAGCCCCTCCAGCATCGTAACACAGGAAGCGTCCAATAGAGTATGGGCCGCACAAGCCGTATTGGCAGATCTGCTAAAACGATAGACATGCAACTTTCCATTATAAAAATAGGAGGCAACATCATCGACGACGAAGCCAGGCTCGAAGAATTCCTGACTGCCTTCGCAGCCGTGAAAGGAAAAAAGATCCTCGTCCACGGCGGAGGCAAGCTGGCGACCAAGGTCGCCACCGGTCTTGGCATACAGCAACAGATGATCGACGGCCGCCGCATCACCGATGCCGAAACCCTGAAGATCGTGACCATGGTCTATGCCGGTACCATCAACAAGAACATTGTAGCCCGGCTGCAGGCCAAAGGCTGCAACGCCATCGGACTCACCGGCGCCGACGGGAACGCCGTCCTGGCCCACAAGCGCGTACATTCCACCATCGATTACGGCTATGTAGGAGATGTAGACGCAGTCGACGCCAGCTTGCTCACCAGCCTGCTCATGCTGGACAAGACCCTCGTCTTCGCACCTATCACCCACGACGGTAAAGGTCAGCTGTTGAATACAAACGCCGACACCATCGCCCAGGAGATAGCCCGCGCGCTTTGCAGGACATTCGATACCAGCCTCGTCTACTCTTTTGAAAAGAGCGGAGTGCTCCTCGACGCCGACGACGACAGCTCCGTCATAGGACGCATAGACCCTGCCTACTATCAGGAGCTCAAGCAGAAAGAGGTCATCTTCGCCGGCATGATCCCCAAACTGGACAATGCCTTTGCCGCCCTCGACAGCGGTGTAGGAAAAGTTATCATCGGGCGGGCCGAACAGCTCCCCCAACTACTCACCGGTGCATCCGGAACAACCATCGTACATGCGTGATCCAGATATCCATACACTACAGACAGAAGCCATCAACCTGTTGCGGCAGCTGATAGCCATCCCCTCTTTTAGCCGGGAGGAAGGCGACACCGCTACCCTCCTGGAACAATTTCTCAACAATAAAGGTATCCCCGCACACAGGCTACAGAACAATGTCTGGGGGAAGAATCTACACTTTGACCCCGCCAAACCTACCCTGCTGCTGAACTCCCATCACGACACCGTCAAGCCCAATAAAGCCTATACCCTCGACCCCTTCTCACCTATCGAAAAGGACGGGAAGCTCTATGGATTGGGCAGCAACGATGCGGGAGCGTCACTCGTATCCCTGATCGCCACCTTTATCTGGTACTATGGTCAGAAAGACCTCACCCATAACATCATACTGGCCCTCTCCGCGGAAGAAGAAATATCCGGACACAACGGCATCGAGCTCCTGATCCCGCAAATGGGACACATCGACTGGGGTGTGGTGGGTGAACCCACACAGATGCAGCTGGCCGTTGCCGAAAAAGGATTGCTCGTATTGGATTGTACCGTTCATGGGCGGGCGGGACACGCCGCCCGTAACGAAGGCGAAAATGCCATCTACAAGGCCTTTTCCGACATCGAATGGTTCCGGACGTATCAGTTTCCGAAGGTCTCCACGCTTCTCGGACCGGTAAAGACCTCCGTCACCGTCATCGACACCGACAACAAAGCCCATAACGTCGTACCTTCCGTCTGTCACTTCGTAGTGGAT
The DNA here is from genome assembly GCA_035546735.1 of Puia sp. Lineage (GTDB taxonomy): Bacteria > Bacteroidota > Bacteroidia > Chitinophagales > Chitinophagaceae > Puia. The sequence goes on along the minus strand of DASZWE010000244.1, from coordinate 2,548 downwards.
GTACGCGTAAATGAACTCTATACCTTTGAAGAGATCCTGGACCTCATACGCCGGCATGTATCCTGTGATGTACAGCCCCGCAGCCTGCGCATGCGCTCATCTTCCATTTCGGTCCGGCACCCCGTAGTACTGTCCGGCATCAGCGCCGGCAGAAAATGTTACGGCAGCCCGACGACCTCCGACAAGGCATTGATGCCCTTCCCGACACTGAAGACGGGTCCCGGCGACAGCGCCCGAAGTCACACCGCGGATGAATACATCTTCCTGGACGAGATCAAAGACGGCATTACATCATATATTGAATTGCTCAGACCCATATTGGTGGGCTCCGGCATCTAAAAAAATAATTATGAGTGGAAACAAACTCTGGAGCAAACAAAATACCAGCACATCCGGACAGGTCGAGACCTTTACCGTAGGCCGCGACAAGGAATTTGACGTGCTGCTCGCCGAATACGACGTACTCGGCTCCCTGGCCCATACACAAATGCTGGAGAGCGTCGGACTCCTTAGTAAGGAAGACAGGGAGCTGATCCATCGGGAACTGAACAATATCCTAGCCGTCATCAAAGAAGGAGGTTTCGTCATAGAAAAGGACATCGAGGACGTACACTCCCAGGTGGAATACATGCTGACCCGGCGCATCGGCGAGGCCGGTAAAAAGATCCACAGCGGCCGCAGCCGCAACGACCAGGTAGCCGTGGATATCAAACTCTACCTCCGGGCGCAGGTACTGCACCTAAAGGACGAGACCAAACAGCTGTTCGAGCTGCTGATCCGGCTCAGCGAGCAATACAAGGACAAGCTCCTCCCCGGCTATACGCACCTGCAGATAGCCATGCCCTCCTCCTTCGGACTCTGGTTTGGCGCTTATGCCGAAAGTCTTATCGACGACCTGGAGCTGCTGGCCGCAGCGTATCATATTGTCAATAAAAATCCCCTGGGCAGCGGCGCCGGCTATGGCTCCTCCTTCCCCCTGGATAGGGAGATGACCACCCGTCTTTTAGGATTTGCATCCCCCAACTACAACTCCGTATATGCCCAAATGAGTCGAGGTAAGACAGAAAAAGTCGTTGCCACCGGCCTCGCATCGATTGCCGCCACGCTTAGCCGGCTCGCCATGGATTGCTGTCTGTACATCAATCAGAACTTTGGATTTATCTCCTTCCCCTCCGAACTTACCACCGGCAGCAGCATCATGCCCCATAAAAAGAACCCCGATGTATTCGAGCTGATAAGGGCCAAGTGCAATAGGATCCAGGCCGCCCCCAATGAGCTGACCCTCCTCATCGGCAACCTCCCTTCCGGCTACCACCGCGATCTGCAACTGACAAAGGAAATTCTCTTCCCCGCCATCGAAGAAGGCAAGGCCTGCCTGCAAATGACAAGACTGATGCTCTCGAACATCCGGATAAAGGACAATATCCTGGACGACGAAAAATACAAGTATCTCTTTAGCGTAGAGGCCGTCAACGAGCTGGTAAATAAAGGTGTCCCCTTCCGTGAAGCCTATCGGCAGGTAGGTGACCAGATAGAAAAGGGACAGTTCCATTTCGACCACCGGCAGGGACTTCATCATACGCACGTCGGAAGCATCGGCAATTTATCCAACGACAAGATCAGCGCGGAAATGGAAAAAGTGCTGCAAAAGTTCAAATAATACGCTGCAGTTTAGACTACATCGAATACATCATATTGATTATTATATATTTATATAACTATATATATATTCATCTACATAGTTAAATCAGCCTTTCCCCTCGTATAAGAAGTGGTAGTATTGATGCATTCGATACCTTCTATCCCACCGGCTCGGGCCTTACTGCTGAAAAAATGGTTAAATGAATGATCTTTCCATTGCATGCCTGGCCAGTTTCCTAATTACCATTTTACTTGCAGCATTGCTCCAAAATTGTTCAGCAGAGGTCCCTTATGGTTCTGATACTCTTTCCTGGGAGTGTTTGGATTTGAAGTCCTGATCAAGCGAATTAATCTTTCCTTTTACGGAAAAGGAATGCTTACCATAGACGATTGGATTACCCAGGCTAAAAACGGCGCGGTAGCCGCGGCGATCAAGAACAAGGTTAATCTTAATGATATCCAGGCCCAGCAATGTGGCAGACATCTCTATGAAAAATACAAGAACGAGCCGGAACAAATTCACACGTTGGCCAATACCAATCTTGGCGACCTGTACCTTACCATTTTGGAGGATATAAAGACAAAACCTCAGGTCAACCCTGAACTCCAATTATGTTACGTAATTGCCTCAAAATTTCCGAAAATAGCAAAGGCTGCGCTTAACCATGAATATCCTCTCCAAAAAAGGGCGCCGGGCATGCAGTTTTTTGTCCATCTGATTGGAATCCTTAAATTGTACGGACAAGCCTCCGCATAATGAAGATATTCTATCTATCAACTATCCTTCTCGGTTGCCTCGCCCGGACCACCGCTGTACCTATCCTCGCCCGGACCGCACCCTCCCGCACCCGTACCGCCAGCATCTTCCCCATCCATGCACATTCGTCTCCCGCCGCACCCTTCCAAG
>DASZWE010000243.1:0-3218 GCA_035546735.1 Puia sp. | reverse complement strand
AAGTGGATTATAACAAATTCCTTTTTGACGAGCTCAACGATGCGGGTCTGAAAGAGAACGAGCTTGAGGAACTGGACCAGGAGCTGAAACTGCTGAACAATGCCGAGGGCATCAAAACTGCCCTTGGGAAAATATATTATGAGCTGCGGGAAGGAGAGCATCCCATGGTGCAGCAGCTGAAATCCCTGCAACATTCCCTGCAAGCTTTTTCTTCTTATCATGCCGAGCTGCCTATCCTGGCGGAGCGCATGCAATCCGTACAGATAGAGCTGCAGGATATAGCCGGTGAGGTGGAGCGGGTCAGCGATCATATCAATTATGACCCTCAGCGGATCGAGGAGGTAAATGAGCGTATTTCGATGGGGTATAAGCTGTTGAAGAAGCATGGCGTGCAGACTACGGCCGAGCTGCTGGCATTGCGGGATGCGTTGGAGGGAAAGTTGCGGGCGTCGTCGAATGTAGATGAGCAAATTTCTCTCCGTGAGAAGGAGGCGGCCAAATTGGAGGAGGAGGCGAAGAAGCTGGCTGCGGGGCTGTCGAAGGGCCGCCAGGCGCAAATCGGACCGTTGGAGGAGCAGGTGAATAAGCTGCTGCGGCAGGTAGGAATGCCCAATGCAAGGCTGAAGGTACAGATCCAGCCCACCGAGCTACAGGCCGCGGGTATGGATGCGGTTGAATTCCTCTTTGATGCGAATAAGAGTGGCCGTTTCGAACCTATACGGAAAGTGGCTTCGGGGGGTGAGCTGAGCCGGCTGATGTTGTGCATCAAATCGCTGGTGGCTGAATCCATCGACCTGTCGACGTTGATATTCGACGAGATCGATACCGGTATATCCGGTGAAGCTGCCCGCCAGGTAGGGATCATTTTAAAAGGGCTCTCCCGGAAGAGGCAGGTCATTTGTATCACGCACCAGCCGCAGATAGCCGGTAAGGCCGATGCGCATTATTTTGTCTTTAAGGAAGTGAAGGGGCAGCATATCAAGAGTGGAGTACGGCTGCTCTCGAAGGATGAGCGGATCACGGCCATTGCCCAGATGCTGGGCGGGGAAAAGCCGACCGCAGCTGCATTAGAGAATGCGCGGGAGATGGTAGGAGGAGAGGTATGAGTGTCCGCGGACGAGCCTTGGTGATATGGTTGATCATTGCGCTGGCGCTGATACCCATCTATTATCTTAACAGGATGTTGAAAAAGACTATACGCCCCAGGGAGAGTACTGAAAGGTTTTTCCTCTTCATTTTTGCGAATTTTCTAATGATCGTGGTGTACACCGTGACGGTGGTGGCGATCGTGGTGAGGGTGTTTCCGCGGAGGTGATGGTGGGTTGATCGGTTTAAAATGGGAAATAGCTTGAAGATAACTCCTATATTTGGCCCTGAAAAATTCAATCTATGGCATATAACCTGTTGAAAGGAAAGAAAGGTATCATATTCGGAGCACTGGATGAGAATTCCATTGCCTGGAAGACTGCATTGCGTTGTCATGAGGAAGGCGCGCAGCTGGTATTGACAAATGCTCCCGTCGCATTGCGTATGGGTGAGATCAATAAGCTGGCCGAGACCGTAAAGGCGCCGGTGATCGGGGCGGATGTAACCAATATGGATGACCTGAAAAAGCTGTTTGAAGAGTCCATGAAGCATTTTGGAGGAGGTATCGATTTCGTGCTGCACTCCATCGGGATGAGCCTGAATGTCCGTAAGGGTAAAAGCTATACGGAGATAGATTATGAATGGAATAAGAAGACATTGGATATTTCGGCGATGTCGCTGCATCGGGTGCTCCGTACCGCGTGGGATATGGATGCCCTGAATGAAGGGGCCAGCGTGGTAGCATTGACCTATATTGCGGCGCAACGGGTATTTCCGGATTATAATGAGATGGCGGATGCCAAGGCATTGCTGGAGAGTGTGACACGCAGCTTTGGCTATTATTACGGAGTGAAGAAGAAAGTACGGGTGAATACCGTAAGCCAGTCCCCGACACGTACGACAGCAGGCAGCGGGGTAAAGGGCTTTGATGGATTTATCAACTATGCGGAGAAAATGAGTCCGCTGGGCAATGCCAGCGCGGATGAGTGTGCGGGATATTGTGTGACCTTGTTCAGCGATCTTACAAAGATGGTGACCATGCAGAATCTCTTCCATGACGGAGGGTTCTCTTTTACGGGGGTAACCGAACCCGTGATAAACAGCATGGCAACAAAATAAGCTACGAAGAAGGGCGCTCTCAGAGCGCCCTTTCTATTTTGATTAGTATTCGTCCTCGTTAAAAAAGAAATCTTCTTGGCTCGGGTAGTCAGGCCAGATATCGTCGATGCCTTCATAGATCTCCCCTTCGTCCTCCAATTCCTGCAGGTTTTCCACCACTTCGATCGGAGCACCGGAACGAATGGCATAATCAATCAATTCGTCTTTTGTAGCCGGCCAGGGGGCATCTTCCAAATAGCTGGCTAATTCAAGTGTCCAAAACATTACTCTTAATTTTTCGCAAAAGTAATTTTTAATACCGAACCACCAAATATCAGTTAAAATTTAACCTTTACAACTCAGGGTTCCTATCTATCAAAGCCCTAAATTCTTTCCACAAACCGCGGGCAGGCGGTCCAAAACCGCCGGAAGCGGTCCGGCCGTCCGAATAAGCCTGTTGCGAAAAAGGAAGTAAATTTTCAGAATACCCTTTTTCGCATACATATATCAACCCTAACATGTACGTTTGCAAGCAATAAGTACGAAAAGGCAGGCTCATTTGCCGGTCCTTATTACGCTGGAATTAAATTATTAGTATGTTAACTGCCAAAGGAATAGAAAAATATTATGGGAACCTGTGGGTTTTGAAGGGGGTAAATGTGCATATCCAAAAAGGGGAGATCGTCAGCATCGTCGGTCCATCGGGATGTGGAAAAAGTACCTTGCTTCATATCCTGGGAACCCTGGACGCGCCTGCCAAAGGGGAAGTGACCTTACAAAATGAAAGGATCAGCGAGCTAAAGGGGCGTCAGCTGGCGGATTTTCGCAACCAACATATCGGCTTTGTCTTCCAGTTCCACCACCTGCTGCCTGAATTCAGCGCCCTGGAAAATGTCTGCATACCGGGCTGGATCGCCGGAACCAAAAAATCAGCGGTGGAGGAGCGGGCTACAGAGCTGCTGAATGTACTGGGGGTGGGACATCGCATCGACAATAAGCCGGGAGCATTATCGGGAGGGGAGCAACAGCGGGTG
>DASZWE010000242.1:0-8494 GCA_035546735.1 Puia sp. | reverse complement strand
GCGGAGAGAGAGGGATTCGAACCCCCGGAGGCTTTCACCTCAACGGTTTTCAAGACCGCCGCATTCGACCGCTCTGCCATCTCTCCGGGCGCAAAATAAAGGCTCCGCCGCCACACAGCCAAAAAAATAATAGGATACGTACCTTTGCCATATTCCCCTGATCCGACCCCCAAAAAATGAATGTCGACGGATGAAACACCTTAGAGCTGTCAATAAATATTTCTGGAAATACCGTATGCGCTTCCTCTGGGGCCTGGTATTCATCATTCTCTCCAACTATTTCCGCATCCTCACTCCCCAGGTCACCGGCTACGTAGTCAATTCCGTAGAAAAAGAATTACGCGACAGCGTCGCCTCCAAAAGCGCCACCATACCCGATGTCCGGGTACAGCCATCGCAGGCCGGTGCACCGGGCACCACCATACCCACTCAGGGTATTGCCACACAACCCCAGACGCCAGGCAGCCAGGCTCTCCAGGATAAAAAGGACACCGCCAACTACGACATACTGGTAAAGAAATTCATCCGCCGGCTGGACCAGGCCAAACCCTCCTTTGGAGCCAAAGTGGCCATCTGCGGCATCACCCTGCTCATACTGGCCCTGATAGGCGGCTTTTTTATGTTCCTCATGCGCCAGACCATCATTGTCATGAGCCGTCACATCGAATACGACCAGAAAAAGGAGATCTACGACCATTATCAGCTCCTGGACACCAATTTCTATAAAACACACTCCACGGGCGATCTGATGAGCCGCATGGCCGAGGACGTCAGCCGCGTCCGCATGTTCACAGGCCCTGCCGTCATGTACCTCGTCAACCTCGTGGCCACCATTGCTTTCAGCCTGTTCTTCATGCTGAAAAAAGACGCCCTTCTCAGCCTTTACGTATTGACACCCCTGCCCATCCTGGCCATCACCATTTATTATGTCAATACCATCATCCACAAAAGGAGCGAACATATCCAGGCCCTCCTGAGCAACCTTACTACCAATGCCCAGGAATCCTACAGCGGCATACGTGTCATCAAATCATTCGTCCAGGAAAATGCCATGCTGCGCTTTTTCACCCACAACAGCGAAGAATATCGCAAGAATGCCGTAGGACTAGCCAAGGTCGAATCCATCTATTTCCCCTCCATGGGTCTGATGATCGGTCTCAGCACCCTGCTGGCCATCATGATCGGCGGAATTTATTCCATATATGGCCGTCATAATACCGACCTCGGTACTATCACCGAATTCGTTATTTATATTACCATGCTCACATTCCCCGTGAGCGCCATCGGCTGGGTGGCCAGCATCATACAAAGAGCTTCCGCCTCCCAAAAGCGGTTGAATGAATTCCTGGATACCGTATCCGAGATCCGCAATCCTACTACTCCACTGCAACATCACCTACAGGGAACTATCAGCTTCGAGCATGTCGACTTTATATATCCCAACACCGGCATCCACGCCCTCAAGGACTTCCACCTGGACATCCGGAAAGGCGAAAAAGTAGTCATCATCGGCAGAACAGGCAGCGGAAAAACTACCATCGCCCAGCTCCTTCTCCGCATGTACGACCCCGGAAAGGGCCGTATCCTCATCGATGGAATTGATATTCGTCAATTTGATCTGCAGGACCTCCGCCGCCAGATCAGCTACACCCCCCAGGATACCTTTCTTTTCAGCGATACGGTCGCCGGCAATATCCAGTTTGGCCTGGAAAAGCCGGACGAAGAAAAGGTGCGTCGCGCCGCCCGCTATGCCGCCGTCGACAAAGAGATAGAAGGTTTTGCCGATAAATACGATACCATGATAGGAGAGAGGGGTGTGACCCTCAGCGGCGGACAGAAACAACGGATATCCATCGCCCGCAGCCTGGTCAAAGACCCGGAGATCGTGGTGTTTGACGATTGCCTCAGCGCTGTAGATGCTAAGACTGAAAAGGAAATACTTGCAAACTTACATCAATATCTTCAGCACAAGACGGCCGTCATCATCACTCATCGCATCTTCTCCCTCCTGGATTTCGACCGGATCATCGTCCTGGAAGAAGGCCGCATCGTAGAGACAGGCACCCATCAGGAGCTGCTTGCCCTCAATGGTTATTACACCTATCTCTATGAACAACAGCAGCAGGAGAGGGAAGATGTCTCATAACGGGAAACAAAAGGGGCTTTTCGCCCTGTCTGGTGATACCGCTTCATAAAATGGTCAATATCCCGCCGATTTTAATGTCCCGTCGTGAAAAGCAGGCTGGTATTGGCCTAAATCGGTGATATAAATTCTTTTACGAATTTTGCCAATTCGAAAACAATACTATATTTGTGTCCGGTACAAATCGTTATTTTCAACTGAAAAAAAAATTTATTGTGGCGTACGACAACAACGAAAAAAGAATGGAAAGCGTTTACAGCAAGCGCATCAGGGCTGGCAAGCGCAGAACGTACTTCTTTGATGTGAGGGCAACACGTAGTAATGACTACTATCTGACTATTACCGAAAGCCGTAAGAAATTCAACGAGGATGGGTACGACAGGCACAAGATCTTCCTGTATAAGGAAGACTTCAACAAGTTCCTGAAAGCACTCACTGAAGCTGTGGATTACGTGAAGACGGAATTAATGCCAGACTTTGATTTCGACGCCTATAACCACGACAATGTTGCAGAAGGCGAGGGACAGGAGGGAGGCAGCATTGCGGATGACATCATTGAAGAAGTTCGCCATACACCCACCACGACCCCTAATACTACTACCACTGGAGAGGAAGTAGATAAATGGTAAACTGCCGTACAATTTATTAGGAAAGCCCCTCACAGGGGCTTTTTTTATGCCGGCATGCCTGCATCTGCCTGGCCGGTGCCAGGGCGGGTGGCAAAATCAGTAGGACAACCTGGCCTCCACTTTCTTCAGATATCCCAAGCTGTCCGGCCCCAATTTCCTGCGTACTTCCATGGAAGGCACCCTGCTCACCTCTTTCCATCCCTTCCAATAGCCTTTCCAGTCCCATTCCCCTTTTTTCAGATATTCCAGGCTCCATAATAGTGCCGTAGTATAGAACCATTTTTTAGGAAGATATTTCCAGGCCACCCGGCTCTTATTCACCCACATCCCCCGCAGCTTCTCCCGGGGCGTCAGCCTGCCGGCAGGAGACTCCTTATGCAGGATCTCTACCCGGTGGTCATAGCAGATATGGAACCCCGCATCCAACGCCCGGTAGCTCAGATCATATTCTTCCATACCATAGAAAAAGTTCTCAGGATAATAGCCGGCCCGTTCGAATACCTCCCGGCGGATGGCATGCGCGCAACCCGTGAAGTAATAGGTTTCAAAATGAGGCCAGTCCTTCCGGCGATGGAACTGCTTGTGGGGAAAAGCGCTTTGCTGCAGCTGTAGCGTGTCGTAATAATATACTTTAAAGCCGGCAATTCCGGTATTCCGGCCCTGCACCTCCTCTTCCCTGAAAATGTCCGTGATGTGGATCAGCGCGTCTTTGTCCCTGAAAAGGGCGTCGTCATCCAGAAATACAAGGATAGGCGCCGTGCTTTGCCGGATGGCGTAGTTACGTCCACGGGAGACGCCCAGGTTTTCCTGCGTGTCGTAATACCGGAAAGGCCCGTCCGGACGTGCTGCGATAAAGGCTTCCAGGTCGCCGTAAGACATGGACGAATGATTGTTGACGAAGATCACCTCCTCCACCAGCCGGCCGAGCGCCTCCAGTCCGTCGATATTTGCTGCCAGCTCCAGGGCGTCCTTCGGCCGGTTGTACGTAATAATAACGATGCTCAGCGGCTTCAAGCGATAGTTTTTACTTTATGCGGTGACCTTGCCTTTGCTCCATTTCTTGTACGTCGTGATAATAAACGGGACAGCGGCGATGACCAGCATGATGTAGGCAAGTACGGTGCACCACGTGGAAATGGCCACTGCTTTGTAAAACGTAGCAGGTTCAAAACGGAACTGGATATGGTGGTCCCCGGCCGGTATTGACAGACCCCGCAGGATATAGTCCACCCGGATAATATCCGCCTTATTGCCGTCGATATAAGCGCTCCAGCCTTTATCGTAGTATATTTCGCTAAAGACGGCAAACTGATTGGTCTTTGCCGAGAAGGTATAGTTGACGGTGTCCCATAGATTTGATACCAGTTGTATCTTCGCAGTGGAATCTTCCACCGGCTGAAATTTCACCAACGGCTTATATTTCTCCTGGATGATGACCGTATCCCGGGTGTTGATGCTGTCCAGCGCCTTCATTTCATCGTTACCGTCCTTGACATAATCGATGGATCTTACCAGCCAGCACGGGCCATAGGCATTGGGGTTGAGCATTGCCTGCGGCTGCCTGGTGGTAGGATTCTCTTCAATAAAATACTTGGTATTCAGCATGTTGAATACATGCATATTGCCCTTCCCCAGCTGGTGCTCAATGATGTCCTGGTACAGACCCAGCTTGGCGGGGCTATAGCCTCCAATAGAGTTGTGATAATAAGAAACCCTGGAATCGCTGAATGGATCGCTGCTCGTCGCATCATAGACCCTAAAATTCTTATCCGGATCAGCGCTGATCTGCTGATCAGCCGGCGTGGGTGCAAACCGGCTGTCAATTTCGGATGGGTCGACAAAATTGTCATAGGTAAGATACCTTCTCCCCACTGCCAAAAGGTCGAATGAGCTCAGCACCAGCATGCCTGCCAGCAGGATAAGCTGCTGTTTGTATTTGCCTTTTATATACAGCCATATCAGCGCCGCGGATAAGACGATCAATAGGATCGTACGCAACAGATCGCTTCCAAACAGGGATTGTCTGTCTGCCCGCAAATTACCCATCAGCGAGCTGGCCAGGGAATTGGCCTGTGCCATTGCCTCCTGGTTATTCTGCTGGCCACGGCTGGCCATTTGTACAAACTGCTGTTGGATCGAGGAATCGTGGGGCGATTTATAGCTGGACGAGAAATAAGCCCCAATAGCTACCACGAGCAATCCACCCGTAATGATCAGGGCTTTTTTAAATTTTTTCCAGTTCTCTTCCCGGCTTTCCTTTGACGCGAGGAGATTATTCAATCCCAACGCCCCTAAAAGGGGAACGGAAAATTGTGGCATCACCAGCGCAATAGTGGGAGCCCGGAAATTCTTATACAACGGGAGGTAATCGAAGAGAAAATAATTGACCGTGGCAAAATTCTTGCCCCATGCCAGTACGATACCTGTTATCGTTACGCTGACCAGCCACCACTTGGGCCAGCCTTTCACATAGATCAGTCCAATGATAAACAGGAACCAGCAAACAGCTCCCAGATATACAGGGCCTGCCGTACTCCGCTGATCCCCCCAATAGGCATATCCATTGACCATTTGCAGGGCATTATCCTCCGGCACGCCTACTTCGGTCAGCTTGTCCACAAATTTGGAATTGCCGGTGAAGCTTTTGCTAAGGTCGCCTCCACCTCTCGCGTCCGGGACCAGCAAGGTCATCGTCTCGCCGACGCCATAGCTCCAGTCAAACGCATATTCCTTACTGAGACCACCTTTATCGCTGATATATTTTCCTGTATTGGCGCTGCCTGTCAGCTCGGTCTTTCCGCCACGCATCGTCTCTTTGGCATATTCCGCCATAGGCAGATTGCCTACCGCATACATCCCATAACCGATGCCCATGGATATGCCGGCAATGACCATTCCTATGACAACATCCTTTACTTTTTTCTCCCGCCAGCTGGAAAGGAGATAATACAGGGTGAGAAAGCCGGCGCTGATCAATGTATAATATACAACCTGGACGTGCGCCGTACCGATCTGGAAATAAAAGAAACAAGTCAGCAAAAAGGCGCCCCATAGCCGGCTTTGGAGCCGCCTGCTTTGATATAGCAGCAACAGGCCGGCGATCACTCCCGGTGCAAAGCCAATGGCCTGCATCTTGGTGACATGCCCTACCACCGTAATGATGGGATCATAAGAGGAATATGCGTAAGCCAGGGAGGACAACACACCGATCCACGAATTTATGCGCAAAACCTGCGTCAGAATATAAAAACAAATACAGGCTATAACAAAGTAGCTGATAGGGGCTGGTAACCACAAGCCCAATGGTTTTTCAAGCCACCCCAATGAAACTTTACCCGGATACTCCATGGCAACCGTGTAGCCAGGCATACCGCTAAACGCGCTTTCCACCCACAAGGGAAAATGTCCATGCTCAGCTTTATAATTGAGGGACTGCTGAGGCATCCCTTTATATTGTATGGCATCAGGCTGAGCGATTTCCAGCCCCTGCAAAGCAGGTTTGCAATAGATGACGGCCACTACTGCAAAAACGATCACAGCCAGGATATGCGGCAACGCTTTTTTCAAAAACGGAGAGTTCATATTACAGGATGAATTATTCCCGGCAAAATAATGGTTTTTTGCCCAGAAATACAGATTTTTGGACAAATATGGGATTGTTAAGATTCTTTTCGAGGGTAGCTTTTATTTGTAATATCTGCTATCTCCTGACCTCTCTGGAGCGCTATGGACCACCCATCCTCGAGAATAATGAGATGATCTCAACTATCATCGTGCTGGGCTGGCTCTTGTCCATCGGGGTAAATCTGATCGTGAATTTATGGGCATTGGTCGCGTGGTCTTTCAGAAAAGGACGACTGGAAGTTCCCCGCTGGCTCCTTATCGTTAATTTTATATTTTTGCTGGCTCAACTGATCATCATTTTATTCTTCATGCATGATTCACGGAATCCTTAAAGACAAGCCCACCCGCCTGTTCATATTCTTTACAGCCTTTTTTGTTGCGAATGCGCTTATCGCGGAATGCATAGGAACAAAGCTCTTTTCCCTGGAGGGCGTCCTGGGAATGAAACCTTCTCATTTTACACTTTTTGGACAAAAAGGTCTTTCTTTTACACTCACCTGCGGTGTGCTGTTATGGCCACTTGAATTTGTCATGACAGATGTCGTCAATGAATATTATGGTCCAAAGGCAGTACGTAGAATATCCTTTATTGCGGTCGGGCTCATTTCCTATGCATTCCTGATGTTCTTTCTTGCTATAGGAACGCCTCCGGCAGATTTCTGGATAAAATCCAACGTGGACAGCGGGGTCCCTGATATGCAGGCTGCTTTTAGCGGTGTTTTTGGACAAGGAATGCGCATCATTGTCGGAAGCCTGGTTGCCTTTCTCGTAAGTCAGATTGTGGATGTGACGATCTTTCATAAGATCAAGAAGCACACCGGAGAAAAATGGGTTTGGTTAAGGGCCACAGGTTCTACAGTTGTTTCTCAGCTGGTCGACAGTTACATAGTACTTTTTATTGCATTCTCTGGTAAATTCACCTGGCAGCAGATATTGGCTATAGGTATGGTGAATTACACCTATAAATTTGTAATGGCCATCGTTCTTACCCCGCTGATCTATTTCCTGGAACATCGCATCGAAAAGTATTTAGGTCATGAGACGACCCATAAGATGAAACAGGCGGCCATGGGATTGTCCAATGAATAGGAGAACACATCTACACCGGCACTTCCATCACATAATCATTCATGAAATAATTATTCCCGATGGGGACATCCTCCTCACGGACGACAGCAAACCCCATCCGCTCATAAAATTGGCGGGCTGTATTGTAACGGTTGACATTCAGCCGTAATATCCTGCCGCCCTGCTCGCGGACATTGTCAAGGACAAAATGCAGGATGGCCTTGCCCAGGCCTTTTCCCTGCCTGCCGCAAAGCACATACAGCTTATGCAGCTTGAACACACCCGGCTCTTCGAGAGCGCTCCAGGAGGCGAAGCCTATGGCCTCGTCGTCCTCTTCCACCATGACAAACTGGTGCTTGTCCTCCGTCATCTGCTTACGCAAAGAGGCAGGATGGTAAAATAATTTCAGCATGTAATCCAGCTGGACGGAAGAAAGTATTTCACCATAGGTCACAGGCCAGATCTGTTGCGCCAGAAATCCAATGGTATTGATATCGTCCAGGTCCGCAAAACGAAAAGAAAGAGATGATTCCATAATTTGCCGGAACAAAGATAATAATATGTCCGGAAAACAGGTTCTTACTTTGTCCCATGCAGCCGGATCGCCTTCCAAGCTTGCCGCACGGCAATATAAAAGCTGGTAAAGGCGCAAAAGGATAGAATACCCTCCGATACGTGCCGGCGTACGGTATGGTTTTCCTGCAGAAAGAGAAAGAAGTCAAAGCTCCCGTGCAGCAGCACGACGATCAATAGCGCCTTCACCATCAACCATCGCTTCCGTTCCGGCCGGAACTTCGCCAGCCCGATATTATATCCCATCAGCACGGCAAAGGCAGCATGAGCCGGGACGGAGAGGAACATGCGCGCCACCCCCGTCTCCACTCCGAACTTCGACACATATTCGATATTTTCCACCGTGGCAAATCCCATCCCCGTCATCACGGCATAGATCACCCCGTCGAAAGGTTCCTGGAACTGGTCCAAAGGATAGGCATAGCATCGGACCACCAGGTACTTGCACCCTTCTTCG
>DASZWE010000241.1:0-4643 GCA_035546735.1 Puia sp. | reverse complement strand
AGTAGCCAACACTACCCGCTTATAGTAGGTATAGGCAGTCGTATTCCCAGTCTTAAAGATCTTCGTCTGATTCCTTCCCTCAAACACCTGCCCGCTCCGGCTGTCTAGCACCACCCAGCTATTCCCATCATTGGACCCCAGCAGCTGCCAGTCCTTCGCCCTGATGTCCTCGGCAGGCTTTCCGAACTTTTTTGCAAGCGCCTTCTTATGGTTGGCAAAATATTCCTTTCCCAGCAGGTCCCGCAGTTCATTACCATTCTCCATCTGGTCGAAGAGCCGGTTGACATAATAGGCGGCCATTTCATCCGGATTGACCTCGATAGGCCGGATATGCGCCATAAGAGGGTATGCGGGACGGCGGGTTTCGAGGTTTCACATAGCCACGCCCGCATCCGCCGGATCACGCCGCCTGCTCAACTCAAATGGAGATATAAAATGTCTTGTCAGCTGCCGGACCGTAGCCCTGCATTCGTTGACATATACCGAGATCTCGGACTGCTGGGAAGGTATTCTTATGACCAGCTCGTTGTTTGTCTTCCATTGGACCTTGAACAGGCTCCGTCCGGCCTCATCGGCAACGGCTTCGAGCGTACAAATCCATAGCTTGAACTTTACAATAGCTGCCTCTTCCACGATGACATAAAGATCGAATACAGAGCCAGTGGGATGAACGACGATCCGGGCAAGGACGCCGTCGGGACGCTTTATACAGAAGTTTCTCATAAATCAGCAGCTTTGATCTATGAATTTACCTCCCCTGACGCCTTCCATTTGTCAACGGACATTAAACGGATTGTTAACAGATATTAAATACACCGGCCGGTAACGCCGGGACGCACCACACGCATCATTTTTTCCTGACCACTAACAGATTAAAGATAGGAATGTCTATGGAAAGAAATGCATTGAAGGTAGGTTTCAGATCGATCCTATCGGTATCGGATGTACCGGGAGATATCCATTGACAACCCGCCCCGATCGACACCGGCAGGTAAAACGGAAATCCATATACCACATGCACGCCCGGCGACACAATCCCCGCAAGGGTCACATTCTGCTCGTATTGCCCCTCATTGTTCAGTTTGTACCGGATGATCCCGCCGATATCAAAGACGCCGAGAAAAATGCTGGCGCTCCCCGCCTTCCCCCATCCATTGCTAAAGCTGAATCCGATAGGGGCCGTCAAACCATACGTATTGGTAAAACCCTCGCCCATATCCTTTTTCCTGCCCCCGAAACCACCCACATAGGCATTGACAGCAATATTGAAAGCCGACACCTTCTTGATCCGGGAACTCCCCGCAGGCAAGGCGTAGGTCTCCAACAGATCTTCCACCGCCTGGCTATTCCCGGCCTTCGTGATGGCGGCGAACAGCTGCATATATTCGATGATCTTCGACAGCTTGAATAATACGGTTTCTTTATTTTTCAACTGATAATTCACTGCGTCGGCGCTGGCCTGCAATTTATCCCGGGACACCGTCAATTCTTGTATCTCAGCCTGTATATCTATCTGCGCCTGTCCACTGGCAGTGGTGTTTTTCAATGTTTGTATCCGCGTGTCTAACACCGTTAGCTGAGAATCCAATGCAGTCTTTTGGCCAGTCAATGCGGTAGTAAGATCGCTTACCAGGGGATCCCGTTGGTTCTTGTCGGCTTCTGCTTTCTCAAGATAGTCCGATACAGTCTGTAACATTTTTGCAAAGTCCGAAATCCCCAGGCTATACTCCTTCGAATAAAAATCTTTTATGACGTTCGTCACTCCCGTAGTGAACTCAGGTAGATATTGGGCTATCTCATGCACACGCATCGCATAATCGGAATTAGCGGGATCCGTAAAAAGCGTGGAGAACTCCAGTAGGCTACTTACAATATCCGAATAGATGATAAACCGCTTTGCTTTTATTTCCAACCGACCGGAGATCTGAGCATCATCGGCTTCCTCCTTCTTCAATTCACCCAGCGCGCTATCCAAATGATGCACCGTCCTCAGTGTCGCGTCGGCAAACCCGATAGCCCATTGCAATTTTGTACTGTCCGCCTCCAGCAAAGAAGCAAAACTCCGGCGAGCGCCCTTTACATTCACCGTATAGGATTGTATATGCTGCCATAACAGTCCCAGATAAAATTTACCGAGCTCCCCCTGCAGGATGGCGTCCCCATGCGTCACCCGGGATATAAATTCGATCTGTATATAGTTTCTTTTTTTGTCCTCCGGGTCTGACAGCGTCTTGTCCAGCAGGGAATTGGATATTTCCACCAGCACCTTGATAAAATTGGAATAGTTATTATCCTCCCCCAAATAGGTTTGCTGCCGGAGATCATACATCGTTGTAGCCAACCCCTGTTCCCCATGCAGATCGGTAAACACGGAACAGGCGGTAAATACCAGTGTCAGGGCGGGCGCCCGCTTGTTCAGCTGTGCATATCTCGGTATGCTGTACAAGGCCGGCACTTTGGCTACGAAGTTCTGCAGGTCGGCGTTAATGGCCGCCTTAAAAGCATCCAGCGCCTTGTTGTAATCATACGCCTCCACAGGCTTGATCAGCGCGCAGGTCTGAGGGAAAAGCGTATCCAGCTCGGGATACCTTGTGATGAATTGTTTCAGCTTTTCAAATACACTGATGGAAATTTCCTCTTGTGCCCGCTTGATAAGGAAGTCGGCAGTGCCGTTCACCAGGTTTCCCAACAGGTCGTGTCCAAGTCCCCCCGACCCCGGGTTGGCTGTAAAGTTTCCGACAGCGCCAAATTTTTGTTTGTCGGAATCGGACAACACAGCAGGTCTGAATCTGGCCGCAGAAAGCAGATCCTTCAGAAAAGGGTTGGCCTTATAGGCGTCGATCACCTGCTCCCGGGTGGCGCCCGCAGACAGTCCTGCATTTCTTCTCAGGATCTCGACCATGACGTCTTCCGACGCTGCCGGATCGAAGTAACGGTCATCTGTCACCGTGACAGAAATACCCTCCTTTTGTTTGGTGAGAGGATTTTCAATATCCCAGCCAACGGCCTGCGGAATGAGCAGCGCATTCAATCCATGTTTGGCGTTCATAAGGGTAGCGGCGTCATAGATGAGAGATTGTGTCTTTTCCTGGGATTGTACGTTGCCGGTGGTAAGCCCCCATATCAGGACGAAAGCAGGGATCAATTTGGATGTATAAGTCATTAGGTTAGCTTTGATGGTGTTTAATGATGGAAGAAATATTTCGCAGCAGTTGTTCAGCGGTGACGGCAAGGAGCTTCTCCTTTGGTTGGTGGAAATACCGGATCTCCTTTCCGGCAGTGACCTTAAAATAGGGGCTATTACCCAATAAAAAATAGATCAGCTCAGGCCGGCAGGCGCCGGGGTAACGCATGTATCTTTTCTCCAGCTTGTTTAGTATGACAAGCATGGAACGTACCCCGCTACCTTGATGGACAGTGTTGAGCTTCAATTGAGGACCGTGGTACATAAAGTCGACAGCCGCCAGCACTTTATCGTCCTGTTGAACAAAGACACGGATCCCTTCGGGTGCTCCTAACTTCAACGTTCCCTGTTTGGGCATCAGCTGAATGGGCATGCAAAATCCCGGCGCATAGGAACGATGGTCTTCGGGAGACTGATGTAATACGTTTTTCCGAAGCAGCTCATTTATTTTCCTGCCCACCTGTCGGAGGGTTTTTGGCGGTAAAGTATGGCTTTGCAGAGGCATATCACGGTTTATGGTTTGATAAAATAAGTGCGGATCCAGCGTCCTCCCAATCCCCGGAAATTATTCCGAAGCTGTATATAAGGTATGGTAAGAATGGAAGCATCGCTGGGGTCGGCAACGTGCAGGAACAGCTGGCCGGAGCCGTCCTTTTTACCCGACACAATGAGCACCGCATGACCGCCGATGCCAGGAACATCGATCTGGCAGCCGATGGGATTTCCACTGCCGATACTGTGGTCTAACTGTTCGGGTGTAAGAAATGACTGCACAGCCTGCCCGTTCAGATGCCCAACATGACTTAGGGAGTCGCCAAAGTCCAATATTTTGTTGCAGGCCGGGAAGAACCTGGGGGAATCGCATACTGGCTGATGCAGGAGGTCGGCTGCGAGCTTTTTTTGCGAAACGTTCGAAAACCTATCGTAAAAGCTGCATACAGACACGGTGCAGGCAGCCCAGCACCAGTTACTCATCTGCTGTTTTACAATAGGGAATTCAATAAAATTCCCATTTAGGTCAAAAGGCATTGTCAGGAGTTTGTCGTCCTAAAGTACGACAGCTCGTCCCGCCTATGCAACGGGAAAAACACCCTATTTACCCATCGGCGGTCACGTCCCACCCGGGACGTAGGGCCCATCTTCCTAAACCCGTTGTTGGAATTGCACCGGCCATCTTACAATTTCTCCGTTGGGGAAGCCCTTCAGGAGATGTACGTATTTATCGTACCTTGGCGCCAAATTCAACCTGCTCCTAATGAATCGCATGCCGACCGGGATCGTTCCCATCGCCCTTTTCGCCAGTCTGACCCTGTCCGGCTGTGCCGTCCTCACCGACAGCCAGGTCAAGAACATCAATGCTTTTGCCGCCACTGCCAAAAGCTACAGCGCCTACCCCAGCGCCGTCCTCCGCCAGCGGGCTGACTTCCACCTGCACAGCGAGCTCGTCGTGGCAAGCCAG
>DASZWE010000240.1:0-2412 GCA_035546735.1 Puia sp. | reverse complement strand
CTTTTCTGAAATTAATGACCCGTTGAGGCGTATGCAAACTACGTTCATCTTTCCCGACATTCCTGTCTCGCGCGACTTCTATCTGGTTCACGCGGATCACTGTATTCAAGGTAAGAAATCGATTTCCCATCAGCGGGGGTTCTTCACTGGTCCGGGTCTGTGCAAAAAGGTAGCCGACAGAAAAAACCAGGATAAAACAGCAAGTCAGAAAAGATGTCCTCATAATTTTATTTTCATACAACGAAATTACCAGTTTGGATTTTGTTCCAGCACATATCCGCTGGCTGTATAAAAAGCAACCTCCTTCGTCGGCAGGGGCTGCAGATAGTTCTTATTGGGATCAAAGGTGCGATTGGTCTCCGCGATCATGAACCCATTGGCATCCGTCCTGTTCTGATACAACGGATCGCTGTACAACGGATAGGTTTGCCACGTCGATCCCTTGATCTTGATCCCCTTCACATCCTGCGCCATGTCGGTCTCGGCGGTCTTCCACCTGCGCACGTCGTCATACCGGAAACCTTCCAGCGCCAGTTCCACCGTCCTCTCCCGGCGTATCTCGGTACGCATGTCCAGCCCATTGGCAGCTACAAAAGCATTCGTCAGATGCGGCATCCCCACCCTGTCCCGGATGACATTGATCGACAGGTCCAGGTCGGCGTCCGTAATCGCTCCATTCCTTTCAAAAACGGCTTCCGCATAGATCAGCAGCACTTCGGCATAGCGGATGATATGTTTGTCATAGTCGAACAGGCTGGCATCACCGAGCTGACCGCTGTTGTTCGCGACCGGATCCTCCGACATGTATTTATAAAGGATATACCCCGTATTGAAATTACGCTGCGGCTTATCGGGATAATTGGCCACCTTCGTCACGGGGAAGAACACCCGGTTGGTATAGGTGCCCGGTATGATCATCGTCATCGTCATCCGGGGGTCCCGTTGCTGGAACTCCGACGTCATCGTGCCATAGCCCTGGAAGACTGACGCCCCATTCGTAATCGGCAGCCCCGTCGTATCCAGGTACATATCCGCCAGCTTCTTGGTGGGATTATAGCCGGTGCCGTCGTACTCATACGGCATATCATGCCCAAGTATATTCCTTGCATACCTCCTGTCGAAGATACACTCCTTCGAATCATCGCCGGCCTCTATGAAGAGATACCGGTAGCTCTGCGTGCCGCTGCCCGTATACAAGGCATAGGTCCCCGCATCGATCACCGCCTTCGAGGAAGCCGCCGCCTTGTCGAGATATTGATTGGCGTCGGACGCTCCCCTGAATTTTTCCCAGGTGCCTTCGTACAGGGCTACCCTCGCACTGAGAGCCAAAGCCGCCCCCTTGGTGACACGGCCGATCTCGGGGTTCGACAGATCGGACTGTAGCGGCAAATCATTCTGCGCCTCATCCAGGTCCTTCAGAATAAAGTCCGCCGTGGCAGCCTGCGAAGACCGTGGCGTGAACAGGGCGGTATCGCTCGTCGTCAGCACCTTCGTGATCAGCGGCACCCCACCGTATATCTCCATGATCTTCCAGTAATACCAGGCGCGGAAGAACTTCGCCTCGGCGACATAACGCCTGATCCCCGCATCATCGGAACCTGCGCCCTTCGCAATGATATTATTGCAGGAACGTATGTTGTTGTAGCTGGTCGTCCAGGTACCGGATGTCTCCGACACGGTGAGCGTTCCATTGCTCACGCTGTTGGGGAAGTTGAAGGCGATGTCCGACTGCGTATCCTCGAAGCCAAAGCGGTCCAGGCCCTGGTATAGCTCATTGGCCGCCAGCTTGAAATCATTGGCCGTCTTCCAGAAAGTAGCATCCGTGATATTTTCATGCGAGACGAGGTCCAGCTGCTTGTTGCACGCCGCCAGCAGCAGTGAAACCATCATTATCCGGCCCGTATATAAGAAGTTCTTTATTTTCATAACGAATAGTAATTAGAATTTTACATTTAAGCCCAACGAATAAACTTTGCTGAACGGATAGGTCTGCTCATTCCTGTACCCATCCTCCGGATCGAAATTGCCGCCCAGCGTGCCCTTGGAAAGGGTGAACAGGTCCTGGCCGCTGATATAGACACGCGCCGCCTTCATCCGGATCCTCCGCGCAACGGCATTGGGTAAATTATATCCCAGCGTGATGGTCTTAAATCGCAGATACGCCACATTTTGCATCGTCAGCGCTGAGGTATGGTAATCATAACCGCGGATCCCGTCATAACCCACCGACCCGGGCAAATAGCGCGGATATTGGGCGTTCGGACGATCGGGCGTCCATGTCTTGCCATAATAATACTCCAGCGAAGGCCAGAAGAAAGTATTCGGTGTGGCAATGGCGCCCTGGTACTGTACATTGCGCTTGCCCACACCCTGCAGGAACACCGCGAGATCGAATTGCTTATATCCTACGCT
>DASZWE010000239.1:0-11571 GCA_035546735.1 Puia sp. | reverse complement strand
GTCTGTGTATAAGGCTCTCCATCGACCTCCCATCCCCAATAGCAGCCATCGAAGTCGCCAAAGGGTCTGAACCTGGTATGAGCTCCTCTCCGGGGCGACTCCCACGGATTTTTCAATTGATTGGAATCTTTTTTGGGGTCGAACATCGGGCCTGCTTCCAGCAGACATACTTTCAGACCTGCGTTGGCCAGTACATAGGCAGCCATCCCACCACCGGCGCCAGATCCTACAATAACTGCATCGTAATTCTTTGGCTGTTTCTTAATCTGGAGATCTCCCATAAACTTGTATCGCGATAAATTTGTATAAATGTCCGGCAAACAAGTTTGCCGAAACTCGCTAATGTCTGAGGCCGTCGTCGGACCTGCTCCGTCACGCTCCTCCTCGGTCGGGACCTTTCGGTCCCAGACAACGAACCTCCGGTTCGTTCGTGTAAATATAGCTTTTTAGCAAAACAGGAAACAAATTTATTTCCTTTCCTGCGTACTCTGATCACGGATGGCCTTGAATTCAGAACCTGTTTTCCATTGTGGCCAGGCATCGCTGAAAGCCAGCTTCTTCCCTATGAGATAAATCAGTCCTATGTCCTGTATCCCTCCCGTCACGTCCCATGTTTTCGGATCATATTCGTCGCTGGGCTGATGATAGTGAAGATCTGTATATTCATCGTGCTTTTTCTTCCCGAACTCTTTTCCTTTTGTCACATCATCCACGCCACCATCCGCTGTCAGCGAAGGTACGCCTCCTCTTGCAAAACTGAAGTGATCGCTTCGGAAGTAATGCCCTGCCTCCGGATGATCTTCCGGCGCTACATAACGTCCCTTTGCCTTTGCCTCATCGGCCAGGTAGTCCTCCAGTTCGGATTGGCCTTTGCCGCTGTAGGTAATGTCCCTGGTGGGCCCATACGTATTTACGACATCGATATTCAGGTCGGCTACGGTGGTCGCCAGGGGATAGACAGGATGCTGCGCATAGTACGCGGAGCCCAGCAGTCCCTGCTCCTCCGCCGTCACGGCCAGGAATATTACGGTACGTTCGGGTTTCCCGGGCAGGCTTTTAAAAGCACGGGCTATTTCCAGCAGGGCCGCCGTGCCGCTGGCATTGTCCGCGGCGCCATTGTAGATCGAGTCGCCTTTTGCATCCGGGCTGCCTATACCCAGGTGATCCCAGTGTGCAGAGAAAATGATATAATCATTCGGCCTTTTCGTACCCGTGATCTTTGCAATGACATTATAGGATTTATTATACACTTCCTTCACCTTCAGTTCCGCGGAAAGTTTTATATCCAGGGGTTGAGCCTTGAACCCTTGGTGTTTGGCGGCTGCGAGCAGACTGCTGTCCTTACCCGCTGCAGCCAGCAGCTTTTTGCCTGTCTCTTCCGTGATCCATCCCTGCAGGGCCAGCTGATACCGGGAGCTGCCTCTTGTATCGAGATGCAGCTTTACACCTCCGTTGGAGCTTTGAACTACCTGGAAAGGGTAGCTGGCTGCACCGGTGTTATGGATGATGAGACAGGCTGCCGCACCCTGGCGGGCGGCCTCTTCGTATTTATAGGTCCAGCGACCATAATAGGTCATGGTATGCCCCTTGAAGAGAGTGGAATCATAATAGCCAGGATCATTGACCATGACCAATACCGTCTTGCCTTTTACATCGAGTCCTGCGTAATCATTCCAGCCGTATTCAGGAGCGACGACGCCAAAACCCGCAAAGACCACATCATTCTTATCGATGTGAGCGACGGAATCAGGACGTTCCGTCCAGATGACAAAGTCATTCATATTCTTCAGATCGAAAGAGCCCCTGGGAGATTGGACCTTCATGGTCGGCGTTCCCACCGGACTGATCTCCACCAGGGGAACATCCTGCGTATAGCTGTTGCCGTTACCTGGTTCCAGACCCAGCGCGGCAAAGGATTTTGTAAGATAATCCACTGTCCTGTCTTCACCTGCCGTAAAAGGGCGGCGGCCCTGGAAGCTGTCGGAAGCCAGTATCTGAATGTGTGCGATCAAGCTATCCTTATTGAGGACAGAGAGACCTTCTTCCCCGCCACCCGCGGCTGAAGAGCTTCCCGGCTGTCCACAACCGACAGTCCCTGCGATCAAGCTGATGAAAACAACTGTACGAAGAATCGAGCTGGTCATAGTTGTATTTTATGATTATACGGCTAAAATACAACTTCCTCCTATAAAAAGAGCTTACCCAGTCATTCATCGGGCCTGCAGCCAGTCGATGGCAGCGCTTTTTACAGGATCGTCTTCCGCAGGACCCATGGCGGCCGGGCGTATGATCCTGTCGGGTATAATGCTCCCTTCGCATATCTTGCCGGTGTGATCGGCTTCCCTGCATACGGTGAGCACCAGCATGGAATGATCCGATAGAGAATAGGTGGCATTGGCCGTCGTAAGACCAGCGGTGGGTTCGCCCAGCAGATGCGCCTGTTCCCTTCCTGAAAAGGCCAGCGCAACGATCTCGCCCGCGCTCACCGTTCTTCGACCCGTAAGGACTACGATGGATTTGATCTCGTGCCTGATACGGTAGCCTTCCTTACTTACCCGGCACCGGGTATGTTTTCCCTGACTGGCCACTCCATCCCGGTACGTGATGGGTATCCGCTCGTCGCCGTTGACAAAGTATCCGCATATGCCGTCTCCCAGCAGGGGACCGATGCCGGCCAGCATGGGCCAGCAATTGCCTCCTGAATTTTTCCTCAGATCGATGATCCAGCGGGAGACATCTTTGGTATCCAGCCTTGCGATCAGCTCCTGCAGACTATCGGCAATGCGCATACAGATAAAGGAATCCGTCGTGCTGACCCAGGGCACGGTAAGATAGGCGATGCTGTCGCCCAGCCATTCCCCGCGGATGTCCCCGACCAGCTCCGACAAGGGTGGGAGGGGAGCCAGACCGGGGTCATAATTGTACTGACCGGCCTTTTTGGGAGGCATGATAAAGCTATGCTGCTCGTCCAGCTGCTTGAAGCACCAGGAGATGACGTCATAAACATCGTCACAATTATTGGAGGCCTTCAATCGTTGCCTGGCCTCATTGGTGAGCTTGTCCCACTCTACCCCATTTTTGCGGTAATAGTTCTTTTTCATAAACCCCAAGGCTTCATCCAATACCTTGTCGGCCTTTATCTGGCAGGGTTGCGCATGAGAGATGGAGGAATATAAGAGGGCGGGTAAAAGGAGTAAAAGAAGGGAACGCATAGGCAAATCTGGTTAAGTAGGTCTTATGATGGGCAGCGGACCTGTGGTCCGCTCAGTCTTACAGTAAATTAAGATTAAAAAATTCTCCTTTTCCATAAAACAAAATATTCACACGGTTTTAACGCCCTTTGGCAGACTTATAGCCTTGATCGTATCAGGCATTGTTATTGTATTTGACACCCTATAAATAATACTAATATGAATCCGGGCATAACAAAAAAGGATACCTTGGCGGATAACTCGCGCGGTTCGAGCCGACCATTGAAAAGACGTCAAATCCGGCTCAAAAAACACATAATTATGGTTGGGATCGTTCTTTTTACAGCTCTCCTGCCGCCCCTTGCGCAAAAAGCCGATGCCCAGGTCAGCGTCAGCTTCCAGGTCTTTTATGATCAGCTAAGTCCGTTTGGCACCTGGGTCAGCTATCCGGACTACGGCTATGTTTGGGTGCCGGCTGCCGGCGCCGGTTTCCGGCCTTATGGCACCCGTGGTCACTGGGTGTATACGGAAGACGGCTGGACCTGGGTATCCGACTACAGTTGGGGCTGGGCCACTTTCCACTATGGCAACTGGTTTTATGACGACGCTTATGGATGGATGTGGGTGCCCGGATACGATTGGGCGCCCGCCTGGGTCACCTGGGGCGAATATGGCGGGAACTATTGCTGGGCGCCCATCGGGCCTCGTGTAGACATCGGCGTGGCATTCAGCACTTATCGCCCGCCGGCACGTTATTGGGTCTCCTGCCCCAGAGCGCATATCACCAGCGTCAATGTCAGCAATTATTATGTACGTAACACCACGGTCGTCAATAATATCACCGTCATCAACAATGTCAACCGGGGGAATGGGCATGCCTATGTCAGGGGACCACAGCCGGCCAATGTGGAAAGATTTACCCATAGTACCATCCGTCCTGTGCCGGTGCACCCGGCAGAAAGACCCGGCGCTGCCTCTTTGCACAATGGACAATTAGCTATTTACCGGCCTACGGTCCAGCATAATAACGCTGCACGCCCAACCCGGGTTCGCGACCTGCATTCAATGAGGCCCATGCATCAGCAGCAAGCTTCCCGGCACCAGGCGCAACCACGTCAGGCACCACAGGCGCGGCATGCAACCCCCCAGCAGCCGCACCCTGCGCAGCAGCAGCATCCTCAGCAACAACACCCCCAACAACCACGTCCTGTACCACAACAGCATCCCGTACAACCACGATCCACGCCACAACAACATCCCCGGCAGCCGCATCCGGCCCAGCCAGGACGCATGCCTCAGCAGCATCCTCAGCAACGCCCCGTGCAACATCCGGTGCAACACCATCAGCAACCACGCCCTATGCCACACCCGGCCCCGCCCCCACACCAGAATCCACCGCCACATCCAACCCCACCACCGCATGATCCGCATGAGCATCATCGTTAGTATATATCTCCGGGGCCATCCAAAAGGATGGCTTCTGGCTTACCGGGAAAATTTATTTGGCCCCCGCACCAAAAAAAATTACATTCGAGGCCATTCAAACGCTCTATCATATGAACCAGTCACGTAGGACCTTTTTAAAGAACAGCGCTCTCGCGGCTGCTGCCGCCGGCTTCCTGCCCGAAGTGAATCTAGCAGCCCCCACCCGTAAAAAGGTATTAGGCATACAGCTATACAGCGTAAGGGATGACATGAAGACCGATCCGGCCGGCACGCTTCAGAAGCTGGCTGCCATGGGGTATAAATATGTAGAGCATGCCAATTACGCAGATAGAAAGTTCTACGGATATGGCGCGAAGGAATTTAAAAGCCTGCTGGATGGCATGGGATTGAAAATGCTCAGCGGTCATACCCGTATGGACCCGGGACATTGGGATGAAGCGAAAAAAGATTTCACCGACTCGTGGAAAAATACGGTGGAGGACGCTGCCGTCGTCGGTCAGCAATATATCATCAGCCCCTGGCTGGACGCCAGCCTTCGCAAGACCTATGACGACCTGCTTCATTATATGGAAGTCTTTTCCAAATGTGGGGAGCTGTGCAAAAAGTCCGGTATGAAGTTCGGCTACCATAACCACGACTTTGAATTCTCCACCGTGCTCAACAACAAGAAAGTATTCGACATCATCCTGCAGAATACGGACCCCGAGCTGGTAGCTATACAACTGGATATGGGGAACCTGTACAACGGCGGCGCCGTCGCCATCGCCATTGTCATGCAATACCCGGGGAGGTTCGAGCTGATGCATGTAAAGGACGAGATAAAAGCTACCAGCGGCAGCGAGAAATATGAAAGCACTATTCTGGGACAAGGTATAGTAGGGACCAAACAGGTATGTGACCTCGGCAGAAAGTCAGGCGGCACGCGTCAGTTTATTATAGAGCAGGAATCTTATCAGGGTAAGACTCCCCTGGAGTGCGCCAAAGAGGACCTGGCCGTCATGAAAAAATGGGGCTACTGAGCCACATAGGAAAATACCGCCTTTTTATCGCCTACCATTACATCAAAATTTCCCGGCTCCGTCACCGTCTTCAGCTGGGCATTGACAAAAGCAAGGTCTTCCTTCCGCAGCACGAATTTCACCGTCTGTGATTCCCCGGCCTTGAGGAAGAGTTTTGTGAATGCCCGCAGGCGACGCATACTGGGGGTAATGCTTGCATAGTGCTGGTGCGTGTACAATTCCACCGTATGCTTTCCATCGCGGCTGCCTTTGTTCTTAACTGTCACGCTCACCGTCAGCGATGTCCCTCCTTTCAGCTGCGTGCTGCTGAGCTGCAGATCGCTGTATTCCCAGTTAGTGTAGCTCAGCCCGAAGCCAAACGGGAAAAGAGGCTTGTATCCATCCATCGTCATATTCTCGTTGAATATTTCCCGTACATCCTCTGTTGGCTTCCGGTCATAGAGCACCATTTCACCCATGCTGCGGGGATAGCTGAAGGGCAGGATGCCGTCGGGGTTATAGTCTCCCAGCAATACATCGCTGATAGCTTCGGCTGTCCGGCGTCCGCTCCAGTATGCCATCAGGATGCCCTTCATCAGCGGAGCGATGGAGGTG
Source organism: Puia sp. (assembly GCA_035546735.1). Taxonomy (GTDB): domain Bacteria; phylum Bacteroidota; class Bacteroidia; order Chitinophagales; family Chitinophagaceae; genus Puia. Next base: position 5,321 of record DASZWE010000239.1, on the reverse strand, counting down.
ATCAGACGGGGCCTTCCTTCCGTCAGGACAAGGATGACGGGCTTGCCCGTGCCGGCGGCGGCCCTTGCCAGGGCTATCTGGTCTTCCGGCATTGCCAGATCCCCGATGTTACCCGGGCTTTCCGCATAGGCGTTCTCTCCCAGGCAGAGGACGATGGCGTCTGCATTGACAGCGGCTGCCTTTAACGTCATGGTATCATAATTATCCCTGCTGTCGAAGCCGGGAACGGAAGTGGTCCTTACATTGGAAGCCCCCAGTTTATCCTGTAAGGCCTGCAGGATGGTCTTGCTGTCCTTTGGATACCAGCGCTCGTCCTTGCCCTGCCAGGTATAGCTCCAGCAGCCATTCAGCGCGCTGATACTTTGCGCACCCGGACCCGCCACGAGGATATGGGTATTACGGGCCAAGGGCAGAATGCCGTCCTGGTTTTGCAAAAGGGTCATGGCCTCCCTGGCGGCCTGCAATGCCAGCGTCTGGTATTCGGGGCGACCGAAATTCTGTGTGGCGGCCTCTTCCGGATAGGGCTGATCGAAAAGCCCTAATTTATATTTCAGCTCCAGTATGCGTGTAACGGCCTCGTCTATTCGGCTCATGGGCACTTCTCCTTTTTGCACTGCATCTTTCAGCAGGTCGAAGAAGGAAAGATCGTTGGGCACCATGCTCATGTCGATGCCGGCATTCACTGCCATCACCACTGCCGCGCGCGGCGTGGCTGCCACATTGTGACGGGTATGCAGCCGGATGATATCCTCCCAGTCGGAGACGGCTACACCCCGGAAGCCCAGCTCCTTGCGCAGTACGTCGGTCAGCAGGTATTTGCTCGCATGTACGGGCGTTCCGTTGATCTCGCCGGAATTGATCATGATGGTGGAGGCGCCCGCCTGCACAGCCGCCCTGAACTGCGGAAGATAATATTCCCGCATCTCTATATCGGGCATATAGATGGGTGTACGATCCTTGCCCGTGCGGCTGGCGGAATAGCCAAGATAATGTTTCATACAGCTGGCTACTGCCGTGGGATTACGCAGCCCATCCTCTTCATATGCCTTTATGACGGCGGCGCCCATGATCTTGCCGATGTATACATCTTCTCCGTATGTTTCCGGGAACCTCGACCATAAGGGCTGACGCCCGCAATCCAGCACGGGCGCAAAATTCCAGCGAACGCCGGAAGCGCGCAGCTCACGGGCCGCCACTTTCGTCACTGCTACGGCCAGGTCCTTGTTACGTGTAGCCGCCATGCCGATGTTCTGAGGGAATAGGGTCGCATCCAATGTATAGGTCTGGCCATGGATACCATCCAGCCCGTAGATAACGGGTATCTTCAGCCTTGTCTTTTTGGCTTCGTCCTGTATCTGGCGGATAACGGTATGCCACTGGTCCACTGTCAGCGCGTGATTGGTGACATTCAGGATGGACCCGATGTAGTGGTTTGTGACGACCCGGGTCAGCGCGTCGGGATCCAGCACTCCATCCTGCGGCCCGGATACGACGCCCAGGGTCACCTGCGTCATCTGTCCGACCTTCTCATCCAGCGTCATCTGCCGGACAAGGTTCACTGCCTTTTGATGGTCTGAACCCGCGGACTGGGCGATAGAAGGGAGGGCGAAAAGTATCCCTGCAAGGGGGAGAAGGAGTTTTTTCATAATCGTAAAAGGTTAAAATTAAGGAGAAGGGCCCTCTTACAGGTATGACATTTTGATCAATTATGGTATTTATTTGTAGCGCTCCTTCAGGTCAACGCCCCGTGTTGTTTGGCAGAGTGATGCGAATGCGCTGGATACCAATGCATTTGCGTGGCATGTTTATTTCTTATCCATTTCTAAATTCGAATGTATGAGCAACAAAGAATATATACTACAGCAGCAGGCCATTGATAAGCTGAAAAAGCTGGCAACCGAAATAGACATCTGTATATTTTGTTCAGGCAATGGCATGGAGGAAGATCCGGGATGCAGACCCATGTCCACTGCAGGGGTCGACGATGTGGGTAATATCTGGTTCCTCAGCGATAAAGACAGTCAGAAAAACCGGGATATAGCGCTTGATCCAAGGGTAAAGCTTTATTACTCCCATCCGGGCAAGAGCAGTTTCCTGGTTGTATCCGGGGATGCGGAGATACTGTTCGACAAAGCATTGATCGGGCAGTTCTGGAATCCGCTGGATAAGGTCTGGTTCAAGGAGGGAAAAGACGATCCATCGATCTCTCTTATCAAGGTCAAGCCGGACAACGCGCATTTTTGGGACACCAAAGGCAACATGATGACGAATTTCCTGAAGATGGTGGCTTCCGCCACGACGGGCAGGACACTGGTCGAAGGAGAAGAGGGGTCCCTGCTGATAAGCTGATCTACAGCCCCTTCAATTCCCGCTCATAATCGTACTGCAGGTCCTCGTGGAGCGTGGCGATGACGGTCCTGACCTTCTTAAGCTGCGCCTGATAGAGATTGGTAAGAACGGGGTGTTTGTCGATAGGGATGCCCGACTGGCGGACACGGCGTAAGAAGTAGGTCAGCAGCTCGACTTCCGCCTGTGGAGAGCTTGCATACCGGATCTGCCGGGTAGTGACACGCAGCACTTTTCGCAGGCTTTTTTTTGTCAGGTACAGATTGGGCTTTGGCAGTTCCCCGAAGCCAAGATCTATTTCCTTTTTTACATTGGCTATGTATTCCGACAGGTCGGCTGCTTCGAACAGCAGATAGGTGAGCAGCTCTTTATTGTCCTTTTTGAATTTGGCCAGACGCAGACAGATCTCCACCAGTTTGGGGGCGGGGAGAGAAGACAATTCCTGTTTGATCTCATGGACGGTGGCTGCTTTCATGGTCCCAAAAATAAGGATCGCTCCTGAAAAATATGCGGATGCTAACAATCGTTAGTATTTAGTATATTTGCACCTCCAAACACACATCATGAGTAAAGAAGTTGTCATCGTATCTGCCGTTCGGACTCCTATAGGCGCTTTTGGCGGCGCGCTGAAAGACCTTTCCGCCACACGTCTGGGCGCCATTGCCATCAAAGGAGCGCTTGAGCGGGCGGGCGTCATGCCCGGTCAGGTCCAGGAAGTACTGATGGGATGCGTCCTGCAGGCCAATCTGGGACAGGCGCCTGCCAGACAGGCCGCAAAAGGGGCCGGATTGCCGAACGAGGTCATTTGCACCACGGTCAATAAAGTATGCGCCAGCGGAATGAAATCCATAGCCCTGGGCGCACAAGCCATTTTACTGGGGGATGGGGAGATCATTGTGGCAGGAGGTATGGAAAGTATGAGCAATATACCCTTTTATGTGGATAGCATGCGATGGGGAAATAAGTACGGTGATACAAAGCTCATCGATGGTCTTGCAAAAGACGGATTGACGGATGCCTATGACGGAAAGGCCATGGGCAATGCGGCGGAATTGTGCGCGTCCACCTGCGGCGTCAGCCGGGAAGAGCAGGATGCTTTTGCCATAACAAGCTATCAGCGTTCGCAGACCGCCTGGGCCGCCGGAAAGTTCAACGACGAGATCATTCCCGTGGAGATCCCGCAGCGCAAAGGTGATCCGGTGCTTTTTGCCAAAGATGAAGAACCCTTCAATGTGAAGTTCGACAAGATCAGGGAATTGAAACCCTCTTTTCAAAAGGATGGCACGGTGACGGCGGCAAACGCCTCCACGCTGAACGATGGTGCTTCGGCGCTGGTGCTGATGAGCGCTGATAAGGCCGCATCCCTGGGATTGAAGCCGATGGCCCGCATTCTTTCTTTTGCCGATGCGGAGCAGGCGCCTGAATGGTTCACCACTACACCTGCCGTCGCAGGACCCAAGGCCGTTGCCAAGGCCGGGCTGAAGATGGAAGATATCGAATATTGGGAGCTGAACGAAGCTTTTGCAGTAGTGGGTATCGAGAACACGCGACGAATGAAGCTGGACCCCGCCCGTGTGAATGTCAATGGCGGCGCCGTGTCCCTCGGACATCCGCTGGGCGCCAGCGGAGCGCGTATCATCACGACACTGGTGCACATCCTGCGGCAGAACAAAGCCAGGTATGGAGCAGCCGGTATCTGTAATGGGGGAGGGGGCGCTTCCGCCATGGTGATAGAAAGCTTATAAAGAGCAAGGACGCCTCAGGCGTCCTTGCTTAATTTATTATTGATCCTGTCTATTTCTTCCTGCATCCGCTGCAGGGCATGCAGAACAAAAGAGAGACTCGTATCCTCCTCCCTTACCATGGTCTCTTCCCTTTTTTCGAAATTATAGCCCGTCTCTTTTTCCGCCTTCCAGTTGGTCTGGGACAGATCGATCTTTAACAATACATCCACAGGAGTATCAAAATAGTTGCTAAGAATGAGCAGCTCATCCAGGTTAGGCTCGCTGACCCCGTTCTCCCAATTGCCGATGGTGGTCTGTCCCTTACCCATTACCTGGGCGAGCCCCACCTGGGTTTCATCGAATTGCTTTCGCAAATGCCGGATATTTTTTCCTAAAAAATGCATGATCTAAAATTCTTTACCAAATTGGTTAGTAATATTAATATATTTGCTGTTCAGTTATTGAGTCTGGTTGTTTTGCCCTAAATATAAGCTAAAAAATTGATTATTGCATGAAAACTAACCTCGAACATCTGTCGCCCTTTCACCGGAGACAATTACAGATCCTGATCCCTATAATAGTGAAGGCCATCTGTCCTGAGAAGATCATCCTTTACGGCATGTATGGGATGGATAATACCATGCCCACAGGATATGACCTGCTGGTGGTCACTCCCCGGGGAAGCCATCGCCATGATCACGAGATACAGGACATCATCGAGAACAAATGTCGCACACATGCCACCGTCACGGTGCTGGTACACGATATCGACCATGTGAACCTGCGTCTGTCGGAAGGACAGTATTTCTTTTCCCTGCTGGGACAGGAAAGTGTTTTGTTATACGATGCCGGAAATGTCCCGCTGGCTCCGGCGGCTGCGCCCGACCTTACCAGGATCCGTCTGACGGCCGAAAAGGATTTTGACAGATGGAGCCGCCATGCCCGGGCTTTTTTCGACAGCGCCGTTTTTAACCAGCAAAAGAAAGAATACTGGCTGTCCGTCTTTCTCCTCCATCAGGCGGCGGAACAAATATACCAGGCCATTCTGCTGGCATTTATGGGATACAAGCCCTGTACCCATAATCTGGACAAGCTCAGACGTTATACGCATCGTTTTTCCATCGAGCTGTCGTTGCTCTTCCCCCGTAATGCCGCCGGTGAGGACCGTCTCTTCAAGCTCCTGCTTGCAAGTTATGTAGATGCCCGTTACAACGAGGAATATCGTATTACGGAATATGAATTACAGGAGCT
>DASZWE010000238.1:0-11732 GCA_035546735.1 Puia sp. | reverse complement strand
TTTGTTCAATGACATTTCCTTGGTGGGAATGGGATAAAGTAAATGACGGGCGCTGACCCTGGATGCTGCCTGGGCGGCATATTGCAGGGAGCTGGATGCATGCGTGGAGATCTCGGCAACCTGGTCCTGCATGGCGGTGAGGAACAGTCCCCAGCGGATGAGATCGGGTTTACGCAGTCCTTCAAAACACAGCTCTCTCGCCCGCTCGTCCTGCACCGCCTTGCGGAAATCATCTTTACTGAGCCCGGGCGTAAGGTCGGCAATGACACTGGCTGTATCCAGGCCAAACGCATGACCCCTTCTCCGCACCTGGTTGATAGCATCATACGCTGTCTGTGTAGGCCCGTTGACTTCGTTCTCCGCCTCGGCCAGCATCAGCAGCACATCTGAATAGCGGAGCATGGGAAAATTCGTGGGCGTATAGTTCTTGTTCATCGGTTTGTCCAGCTCGTATTCCCTTCTCCATTTGGCGCAGTTGCGGGTATAGAATGTGGAGGCTGAAATGGCCGTCTTGACCCCGGATGCATTTAACGTATAGTTGGAGATGGCCCAATCCCTTCGCTTGTCAGCCGTATCGTACAGGTGATATAGCTTGTAGGTAGCGCTGATAAAGCCATACGCATATCCAACATTGGCCGGATCGCTGCTGCTGCATTTAACACCGTTTTCATTCCCGAGGCGTCCTCCCAGCCTGTTGGCGTCGCTGTTATTACCCCATAGTCCCACCTCCCAGATACACTCTTTCCAGTCGTCGATGTCCTGGCATTCGTTGATGAACACCTGTGAATAGGAAGTATCCAGCTGGTGGAGGCCGGAACCAACGACCTTCTGCGCCCACCCCAGTGCATCGTTGTATTTGGATGCGTCGTTCAGGGGCTGACCGGCCATTGTCAGGCAAACCCGCACCAGGATGCCCTGCACGGTGGATTTGGAGATACGCTCCGTATTGCCGTTGACATCCGAGGTCTGCACCAGTCCCTCCGCCTCCTGCATGTCCTTCAACACCTGCGCATATACATCCTTGACAGGCGTGCGCGCCCGATTCACGTTGTTGACGGAGGTGGAAGGCGTCAGCTTCAACGGTACATCCCCAAAATACTCCGCCAGCGTAAAATAGTAGAAGGCGCGCAGGAATAAGGTCTCCCCACGTACCACCGACTTGCTGACGCTATCCATCGCCGCACCATCCAGGTGGGCCAGCAGGACATTGGCCCTTTCGATGCCCGCATAACAATTGGTCCACATGTTCAGCACATAGGGATCGGATGGATCATAGTTGTACCAGAACGGACCGGTAGGAAAATTGGTATAAGAGAACCAGCTCTCGTCCGTACTGGCATTCTGCCGGATCTCGATCTGGCTGCCCCACATGGTTTCCAGCGCCAGGGTGTTGTATACGCCGGTCAGAGCGGTATTAACCTCGGCGGCGTCCGTGTAATAATTGTCCGGCGACAACGTGCTGGTGGGCTGTTTGTCCAGGAATTTGCTGCAGCCGCACATCATCAGTAGAGCTGCGAGACAGGTGAAATATATTTTCATATACTATGTTGCGTGGTTAATAATTTATTAGAATGTCAGGTTCAATCCCGCCGTCATCGTTCGGGCCCTGGGGTAGGACGAATAATCGAAGCCAGGCGTCAACGCCGAATAATTGATGGACACTTCAGGGTCGGAGCCGGTGTATTTCGTCCAGGTCACCAGGTTCTGCGCCGACACGAAGATCCTGCCGCTCCGCACCGATACTTTCTTCAGCCAGGCGGCAGGCAGGCTGTACCCCAGGGACAGGGTCTTCAGCCGCAGGTAAGAGCCATCCTCCAGCACACGGGTAGAATACATATAGCCATACTGGCCGCCCGCCCTGGGTATGTTGGTATTGGTATGATCCGGTGTCCACCTGTTCTCGAAAGAAGCATACTGGTTCAGCCAGGATTTATTACCCGTCTCGAAGTTCTGTCTATTGGCATTGTAGATGTCATTGCCGTAAGACCATTGAAAGAATACATTCAGGTCAAAATTCTTATACCGGAAATTGTTGGAGAAACCTCCGAAATGAATGGGGAAGCCTCTTCCAATGAAAGTGCGGTCATTGGCATTTACGACGCCGTCGCCATCCAGGTCCTTGTATCTGATATCACCCGGCCGGATGTTCGCTCTTGTATTCCCATTTGTCGGCCGGTCGTCCTTCAGCACATACGTGCCGTTGGGCTGCAAATTGAAATCGGAATACTGGTAGAGGCCATCGAAGATATACCCGTAGAACTGACCCAGGGGCTGTCCCACCCTGGCGAGATACAAGGGATCGCCAAAGAAGGAATCCCAGCCCATCGTGGAGGTCAGCGTCTCCTGATTTTGGGTAAGCCCCAGCACTTTACTCCGATTGAAAGAAATATTGAAGCTGCTGGTCCAGGAGAATGCCTTTGTCTGTACGTTAACGGTAGTCAATGCCAGCTCCAGCCCCTCATTGCTCGTTTTACCAACGTTCTTATACGCCTTGCCGTAGCCCGTGGTGGGCGGAAGGTCCGCATACAAAAGTAGCTTGGAGGTGATCTTCTTATAATAGTCTGCTGTAAAGGATATCCGGTTCTTCAAAAAACCCAGGTCCAATCCTATGTCCGTCTGCGCGGTATTCTCCCACTGCAGGTCTTCGCTGGCAAGGCCGGAGGGATAGCCGCCAATCTCCAGGCCATTGCCATAGGAATAATAACCAGTGACAGGAAAGTTCATGGTGGAATAAGTGGCATAATCACTGACCCTGTTATTGCCCGTCTGCCCCCAGCCAACTCTTAGCTTCGCATCCGTGAGGAAATGCAGCTTTTCCATAAAAGGCTCGTTGATCACCCGCCAGGCAAAGGCGCCCGAAGGGAAGAGACTCCATCGTTTGCCTGCCTTGAACTTGGAAGACCCATCGTCCCGGAGCGACATGGTTAGCAGGTATTTGTCCTTATAGCTGTAGATTGCCCGGGCCAGGAAGGACGCCGCGGACCATTCCGAAGAGCTGGATACCACAGGTTGCGGAACACCCAGGTTGAGTCCATTCAGTCCCAGCTGTTCATTGGGCAGCTGGTTGGCCGACATGCCATGCGTCTCATAGCGGTTTTGCTGGTCCGAAAAACCCAGCATCACCGTCAGCTTGTGTACTTCATTGAATGTATTGTCATAGGTCAGCGTATTCTCATTTAAAAAGTTCGACGTTTCATAATAGATGACGGACCCATTGACGCCATATACCGTGTTGGGATTACCGCTCCTGGTCTTTGAGTTATTGAAGGCATCGTTGTGCTGGATGGTCTTGTTAAAGATGCCCGTCACACGCAGCCGCAAATTTTTCAGGATATTGTAATCCATGTAGGAATTGGCGAGCAGGTTGTTCACATAGTTCTTGCGGTATTCATTCTGGGCCACGATGATGGGATTGAGCCGATAGTCCGTTCCTGAGTTGACGATATCATCTGTCAATTCATCTTCATAGTCGTCCCCTGATGCACTGGCGGCAGGATGAAGGGGAGCCGCCGGGCGGTAGCCCCAAACACTGTACAGGAGGTTGTTCATGGAGGACAACGAAGAGGCCGACACCTGCGTACCATAGGTTTGCGTCATGGTATAGACGGCATTGACGCCTACCTTTACCTTGTCATTCACCGTCTGGTCCAGGTTCATCTTACCCTGGTACCGTTTAAAGCCGGAATTGATAACGATGCCATTCTGGTTGAACATATTGCCTGAAAAAAGGTACCGGGTCTTTTCCGTACCGCCCGTCAGGGAAAGATTATGGGTCATCATGGGCGCATTCCTGTATAGCTGGCCCTGCCAGTCGATGCCCTTTACATTTTTATAATCGTCTACTGTCACGCCGTTGGCCAGATACGTGGAGTCCATGTTCACGCCTATCTCCTTCTGCAGCTTCACGAATTCATAGGGGTTCATCACCGGAATGGTTTTAATATTCTTCTGGATACCGTAGTACCCATTATAGCTGAGAGTGGGAATGCCAATTTTGCCGCGTTTGGTGGTGATGATGATGACGCCATTGGCGCCCCGCGCGCCATAGATGGCCGTTGCAGAGGCATCCTTCAACACCGTAATGGACTCGATATCCGCGGGGTTGAGCAATCCGTTATTCGGGTTTTCCGCTGGGAACCCATCGATGACATACAGCGGGGAATTATCCTGTGTGATGGAGTTATTGCCACGGATGATGATGTTGATCGCGCTGCCCGGCTGTCCTTCCGTGGAGCTCACCTGCACGCCGGCGAGTCTTCCTGCCAGCGCCTCGTCGAACGATCGCACCGGAGCCTTTTCCAGGTCTGCCATGTTCACCGTACCTACCGAACCCGTCAGGTCCTTTCTCTTTACGCTGCCATAGCCGATGACCACTACATCGTTCATGCTGGCTTGTACAAATACCAGCGCTACATTGATCTTGCCGGGACCGCTGACAAGCACTTTCTTTGGTTTGTAGCCCACATAGGTAAAATTGAGCTCATCGCCTATTTTGACAACGATCTCAAAATTGCCCTGTGCATTGGTCGTGGCAGCTTTGTGGGTTAGTTTCGACTGAACGGTCACGCCTTCCAGGTCGGCGCCTGACTGGTCGGAGACATGCCCCTTGATCACCTCCTGGGCAAATGCTGTAGGCCCTGTCAGCATGCCTATCGCAAATGCGCATAGGAATAACGCTGAAAATTTTAAGCTCATAATTGTTAGTATTGGTATTGTAGGTTTATAGGTAGTTAAAAAAGAAACAAAACGAAATCAAACGTATTCAAAAACGGAATATTTACAAAATAAAATAGCTATTTTTAAAGTTAATTAAAGAAAAGTTAATCCACTGCTTAAATGTAATTAAACAAATTACAACAGTTTTGTTATGTTTATGCGCTATTAATCAATCATATAGTGATCAAAAACGCCTTGGCAAGTTTCATATTACTTTTAGTTTCATTTTGTTTTCTCTCCCATCTCTCATAGGATTGTTTGATTTTTACAATTATTGGTTTGAAGCGTGCAATGATCCCGCCCTTTCCCCAACCTAAATTTGTTGTCCAAAAGCACCGATCATATGCACAACAATCAGAACCATTATCCAAAAGTCTGGTTTATCACAGGCGCCTCCACGGGACTGGGGTTGTCCCTGGTAAAGCAGCTGCTGGTACGAGGCGATCAGGTGGCTGCCACCACCCGGTATCCACAACGGCTCATCGATCAGATCCACACCGCCATCCCTACAGCGCTGATAAAAAACTTCTTGCCGCTGCACTTGGACCTTACGGATGAACACGCCATCGAACAATCCATCGCTGTCGCGCACAGGACCTTTGGCCGCATCGATGTCGTCGCCAACAACGCAGGCTATGCGCCAGAAGGAAGAATAGAAGAGCTGTCACCTTCCGAAATTCACCAATGTTTTGCGATCAATACGACCGCATCCATGACGGTGATGCATAAGATGATGCTTTATCTCCAACAACAGCACGCGGGATATATTCTCAACATATCCTCCATGGCAGCCTGCACAGCCGCCACCGACAGCTGTCTGTACGCCGCCACCAAATATGCCACCCTGGGATTGTCGGAGGTATGGAAGGAAGAGGCGCATAAATTCAATATATTCATCACCGTACTAACCCCGGCGTCCTTTCAACCCCGGCTGCATGCCAGGGACTACGATATGTGGGAGAATATCCGTGACAGCGATCATGCCGCCACCAGCCTCATCCTGCTGGCGGAACAGCCGGCCCCACCGCCTATCTTACTGGTAGGCGACCATTCCATCACTCATCAAAAAGAAGTAGACAATGCAATACAATTTATTAGGTAATACAGGTCTTAAAGTATCGGAACTTTGCCTCGGCACCATGACCTTTGGCGGTAAGGGTTACTGGACAGCCATCGGCACCCTTCCCCAAAATGAAGTGGATGCGCTGGTCAAACGCTCCGTAGAAGCAGGCATCAATTTTATAGACACGGCAAATGTATACAGCGAGGGCGTCAGTGAACAGATGACCGGTACGGCCATACGTAATCTCGGACTACAGCGTGATGATCTCATCCTCGCCACCAAGGTACGGGGCAAAGTGGGCGAAGGGCCTAACCAGGTAGGTCTCACCCGCAAGCATATTCTTCACCAGGTGGAAGAAAGCCTGCGTCGTCTGCAGACGGATTATATCGACCTGTACCAGATCCATGTATACGATGCGCTTACCCCGTTGGAAGAGACCCTCTATGCGCTGGATCAGCTGGTATCCTCCGGGAAAGTACGTTACATCGGATGCAGCAATCTCGCCGCCTGGCATATCATGAAGGCGCTGTCCATCTCGGAAAGGAAAGGTTACTCCAGGTTCGTTTCACTGCAGGCCTATTATACCATCGCCGGCAGGGACATAGAAAGGGAAATCGTACCTTTATTGAAGGACCAGAAACTGGGTCTGATGGTATGGAGCCCCCTGGCGGGAGGTCTGCTCAGCGGCAAGTACACACGTAACACCAGTCCGGAAGAAGGCCGTCGTATCAACTTCGACTTCCCTCCTGTGAACAGGGAAAAAGCTTATGACATCATCGACGTGATGCAGGAGATGGCCAAAGCACGGAACGTATCCGTAGCACAGATAGCCCTTTCATGGGTCCTGCATCAACCCGTCGTCAGCACGGTCATCATAGGAGCCAAGAACCCACAACAGCTGGAAGATAACTTAAAAGCCGTCGACCTGTCATTGGATGCGGCCGACCTGCAAAAGCTGGATGCCGTCAGCAAACTGTCGCCCGAATACCCCGGCTGGATGATCGAGCGATTTGGAGGGGAATGGGACAGGAAATAGTTCAAACAACTAAAAACAAGCCGGCCCCTGACCGGGCCGGACAAACAGAGGAGCAATGCCAAACATCGAAACCATCGCAGACTTTTACCGCAATAAATGTCTCGGTCAGCCGGAAGACCAGGGCAGAGAGCCTGGTCATTTCAATGTCTTCAAGATCGAAGACCTGGCCGTGGTCCCGCATCAGCCCATGCGCTACACCCGCAGGGATTATTATAAGATATCACTTTTGCATGGACACAACATTTATCATTATGCCGATAAAAGCCTGGAAGTGTCCGGACCGGCATTGCTCTTCTTCAATCCCCGCGTACCTTATACCGTAGAGCATATCATACCGGGCAGGATCGGGGACGGATATTTCTGCATCTTCAAGGAAGAATTCTTTAGCGACCACATGCGGGCCAGCCTTCATGAGCTGCCTATGTACGCCCCCGGCGGCAAGCCGGCTTTTATGCTCGACAACGAGCAGCATAGGAATCTAAGCAATGTGTTTGAAAAGATGCTGACGGAGCTGAAGTCCGACTACCGGTTCAAGTACGACCTCATCCGCAATTATATCATGGAGATGGTGCATGCCGCACTGAAGATCGGCCCCACAGAATCCCTCTATCAGCACGTAGACGCCAACGCGCGGATCACCGCCGTGTTCAGGGAGCTGCTGGAGCGCCAGTTCCCCATCGAAAGCCCTTCCCAACAGTTTGTGCTGCGCAGCGCCAGCGACTATGCGGACAGGCTGAACGTACACGTCAATCACCTCAACAGGGCCATCAAGCTCAGCACCGGCAGGACAACGACAGCACATATTCTCGAAAGGCTGCTCAGCGAAGCCAAGGCCCTTTTAAAACACACGGATTGGAATATTTCCGAGATCAGCTATTGTCTGGGCTTTGAAGAGCCGGCGCATTTCAATCATTTCTTCAGGAAGCAGATGAGCATGACGCCATCTGCATTCAGGGGATGATCGCGTCTACCAATTGTTTCAGGTCCTTGAAACGTTGTTCCGCATCCCTCTTTTTGATATAAAAGGTCATAAGAAACGCGCAGTACCCGCGATCATTGTCCACCCACGGAATACTGCCAAAAAGACCAGGGCTGGTCACCGTCTTGCCATCGGGCTTCACCACCCACTCCCCATAGCCATAGCCGATATTATTCATCGGTACGGGGGAATACCCAATTTTTACATCGGGCGAGATCCTGTCCACCTGCATTTCGGCTACGCTTTTTTCACTCAGTATCCGGCTGCCGTTGAATACGCCCTTATGAAGGATCATGATAAGAAAATTCAGATAGTCCTCCGGCGTGCTATACGCGCCTCCGGCCGGAAGCGCTACACGCCCCTTTCCAAAGTCTGTATGCTGCATGCCCAGCGGCTGTGCGATCCGCTCCGCAAACAGGGTTTCAAAGCTCTTGCCGCTGACCTTCTCGATAACCGCTCCTGCTATTTGCAGACCGGCATTGCTATAGTGGAAGACGGTCCCCGGGTCGCCCTCCATAGGCATCTCCGCGATGTATTGGATAGCCTCATCCATACTGCCGATGTTCCTCATCTCCTTAAGGCTCTCCTGAAGAGGCGGCTCCCTGATGCCCGTGAGATGGGAAAGACACTGTCGAAGCGTGATATTCCCCTTACCATGTTGCGACAGCACCGGCAGGTATTTTCCTACCGTGTCGGACAGGCTTATCTTCCCTTCATCCACAAAGGTCATCACCAGCGCGGCGCTAAACCATTTACTACAGCTGGCAATGGGCTGGCGATAGGACATTGTATAATCGGAAAAATCAGCTTCTTTCTTCTGCCGCCGTGCGATGTATTTGTCCACCATCTTTTGCTTTCGGGTCATGTCGTTGACACTCCGGCTATAAAGCAGCTTTCCGTCTTTCCATACCACCAGCATGGACCTTCCTCCCATGTCCTTTGTGTTGTCGTCCAGCCATTGGTCGAGGTTGGCTTTGGCAGATTGCGCCCATCCGGGGATTGCCTGGATTGCCAGCAGCAAGAGAATGCAGAAATTTTTCAGTATCATAGCCCTATTGACGCATGAAAAGAATAAAAGTTTAACGTAACTTATCCCTCTATGCGATACTATCAGCTGATGCTCCCTGCATTCCTCGTCTTTACTACACCCTCCGTCCATGCGCAGCCCGATGCTGCGGAAAAAAAGGCCATGACCCATGTCACCGACCACATGGACGCCACCATGCAGCTGCTTATCAACTCAGTGAATATCAACAGCGGCACCCTCAATATCGCCGGCGTGCGGAAGGTAGGCGAGTTGTATGCAACGGAATTGCGTAAGCTGGGTTTTACCATCGAATGGGTAGCCGAACCCGACTCGCTCCACCGGGCAGGTCACCTCGTGGCGATACATAAGGGAAAGAAGGGTAAGAAGCTGTTTCTGATCGGTCATCTCGACACCGTCTTCGAACCCGACATGCCCGCCGGTCCTTACACCGTGCTCAACGATTCCACGGCCACCGGTCAGGGAGTCAACGACATGAAAGGCGGAGATGTAGTCATGATCGCGGCCCTCCAGGCCCTTCAGGCGGCAGGGCAGTTGAAGGACATGCATATCATCGCTTATTTTACAGGCGATGAAGAACGGTCCGGCTTCCCGCACCAGGTGGCGCGCAAGGATTTTATCGAGCGTGCCCGGACCTGTGATATCGCGCTGGGTTTCGAATCCGCCATTGGATTGCATACCGTAGCCGCCGCCCGCCGGGGCGTCAGCGGCTGGTCGCTGGATGTGACGGCCAGGACAGGGCATTCCTCCCAGGTATTCACCGACAGCGCCGGGTATGGAGCTATTTATGAGGCGGCCCGCATCCTCAATAGTTTTAGGGAACAGCTGGGTAAGGAGCAGTACCTCACATTTAATCCCGGGCTCATCGTCGGCGGCTCCGGGGTAAAAGTAACCAGCCAGGGCGCAAGAGGCGAGGCCCTGGGCAAGACCAATATCATTTCCCCCGCGGCGCATGTCACGGGCGATCTTCGATTCCTGTCCGAAACACAAAAGAACAATGCCCGCGAAAAAATGAAAGCCATTGTCGCCGCCAGTCTGCCAGGCGCCCGGGCCACTATCAGCTTTACAGATGGACTCCCTGCCATGGAACCTACCCCCGGCAATCTCCGGCTGGTAGCCCAGCTGGACAAGGTCACCCGCGACATGGGTATCGGAGAGACCGTAGCCGGCGATCCCGGCGCCAGAGGTGCAGGCGATATCTCGGACATCGCGCAATACCTGGATTGTCTCGATGGTCTGGGGGCTTCCGGCAAAGGCGCACATCAGGCCGGAGAGACCATCAATCTGAAAGAATATCCTCTTTTGATACAACGGGCGGCGTTGTTGATGTACCGGTTGACACGGTGAAAAGACGGCCTATCTATGGACAATCCCAACGTTACTTTCGATGCATACGCAGGTGGTTTGGGTAAAACTATCCCCAATTTCCACATCTGATAAACATACTAAGTGCTTGATTCCTGGGCGATTCGCCGATTGGCAGGTTTTTAGATATATACTAGACAAAATGTAACTTATGTCACTAAAGAAAGCAATTAGTGTTTTTTCACTGCTCGGAATGATGATCATTTCTTTTTCCGGCTGTTATGAGACACACTATTATCACCACTACCACCATCACACGCGTGAGTGGTACGGTAGGCACCATCAGCCTGAGCCGGCTGGAGTTGACTGGAACGTTGACATTCATAATTAACTCTCGATACACCAACCACCACACACGCAGACCCCGGGAGGCTTCTTCCGGGGTCGTTTTTATTTAGCATATCAGTTTTTGAGATTGATCAGATTTACCACCACTTTCGTCATCATGTCTTTCTCTTCCGCCTTGCTTCTTCTTCGGAATTCAGGGATTTCTTTTCAATAACGTTGCCCAGCAGCTTTACAGTCTGACGGAGCTCTTCCAGCTGGCGGGATTGTTGTTGGAAACGCTTTTTGTCAAGGGCATACCCTTTGATAAGATATTCCTTTAATACCTGATTCGCCCAAATGCGAAATTGTATCCCTTTTTGGGATTTAACTCTGTAGCCTATGGAGATGATCACATCCAGATTGAAATATTCAACCTGATAGGTTTTGCCATCTGTCCCAGTTGTTGCATTTTTTGCAACAACTGAATTTCTCTCCAATTCATTTTCTTGAAAAACACTACTTAAATTCCTGGATATCAAAGACTTATCTCTATCAAACAAAGCGGCGATCTGGTTGAGATTAAGCCATACAGACTCCTTTTCCAACCTGACTTCAATGCGTGAGTCGCTGGACCCAGCCTGATAAAAAACTATACTTTCTCTCTCTTCCATAAAATTAAAGTTTAAAGGTACCCATTACCTGGAGGGAAAGTATCATTAGAAGGAGTCAATAAAAATACTAATTATTCATGCGCGTAAAAAAATTTCTTGCCCCAAAATACACCACCATCCCCACGAACACCAGCTGCATAACAATCACCGCCACCACTATCACCATCGTCCGATCCACATTTACCAATCTGTTGAACCCATTGAAATAGCCCACGTCGATATATCTCCTGGGCATACCCGCCAATCCCTCAAAAGAACCCGGCCACCACAGGTACCACAACCCCACAAAAGTGACCCAAAAATGCAAGCGCCCCAGCACTCTGTTCACATAAACCTTTCTTTCCAGCAAATAGTAAATGACCGTGAGCACGAACATGATCATCAGCAACAAAAACGCATAATGGTAGCCGGCGATGACAAAATAAGTATCATGCAGATGTATGTCCAGCGTCGAATTGCCTATCAACAGGGTCCATCCGATGGCCCACCAGATCCAGCACGCACAACCTGCCGCAAACAGCTTCCATACCGGCCATCGTAATCCTGCCACCCCCCAAACGACCCCATCCCGCTTATATTTATCTATCTTC
>DASZWE010000237.1:0-2525 GCA_035546735.1 Puia sp. | reverse complement strand
TTTCTTCCAGTACAAGATCAACAAGGATGACGATTGGCAGATGGGGCTCAGCGGCCTGCAGCCCCTGAACCCGAAAGAGGTCAGCACGGACGATGACTTTGTGCGCCTGACGGGGAAGAAGATCCGGCCGGGGACGCCGGTGCGGGATCAGTTCGAAAAGCAGCTGAAACGGTTTCTCTTTTCCAAACGTAAAAGCGTCAATGTATTCTACCTCGATAATGACTATTATGGTCAGCGCGACGATGATGATTAGTTCGCACGCCCTATGTCAGAACTTCCTTGCTAATGGCAGCTTTGAGGATGTCAATACCTGTACGGAATATCATGCCCAATGTGCGCCGTCGGCCTGGTTCACCGTGTCGCCGCCCGAATACACCTGGCCCAGGGCCAAGGAAGGCGAGCAGACCATGTCCTTTGTATACGACAATGTGTATACGCCCATGGTCAAGCGAACATTTCCCTATACCATGATCCTCTGCCCGCTGAAGGCGGGGAAAGAATACGAAGTATCGTTCTGGCTGTACACGGACAAATATCCTTTTAGTCATCTGGAGATCATGCTGAGCGCCGCGGATCCCGCCCGGGCGCCAGGGGTCATCGGCAAGACCCTGCCCTCCGTGAGCCTGTCAAAGTCGGATGTTGTGGAAAAGGATGATTATGGATGGATGCATCTCCGCAAGAAGTTCAGGGTAGCGGAAAAGAAGAATTTTTTTATGGTGGGTAATATGCTGTTGCCCGAGCCTGTTCGCTTAAGCCGGGACAAAAAGCTGGAAAAAGCCTATGGCAATATCGTCTTCTGGATGGATGATATAAGCTTGTCGCCTACGGATACGGCAGAAAAGCTATGTTCCCGGGTGGCTTTCAATCAGTCCGTCCTGTACCAGGAGCACCACCGGCATACCAAGCATATTTACCTGGATTCGCTGCCGGCCAACAGCGTACCCCTGCAGACCTCCCATGACACGCTGGTCGCCCAGCAGTCTTCTCCGCCGCTGTTTGTGACGCCCTCCATCGACACGCTGGTGGTGCCAGGCGTATTGTTTGCTACGAACAGCAGCATTATACGGAGCAATTATGCGCGGATGCTGGATAGTCTTATCCATCGTATAAGGGATAAGCAACCTGTCAGGGTCGAGATAGCGGGGCATACCGACAATACGGCAACGGATGCTTTCAATCAGGGCCTTTCGTTACGACGGAGCGCCCGTATCCGGGACTATATCCTCCGTCAGCTGCCCGGGCTGGGGTCCATTACTATCATACAGGGTTATGGCTCGTCGCGTCCTGTTGCATCCAACGCCACGGCGGCCGGCAAGGCGCGCAACCGCCGGGTGGAGATCGTCGTCATCTATTAGTCCTGCTTCAATGCATTCGCGGGACTGGCAACTGCCGCGCGGATGGACTGAAAACTTATTGTCAGCAGGGTGATGACGATGAGTGCGGTTCCTGCTGTGACAAACAGTCCGGGGCTGAGCGATATGCGATAGGCAAAACCCTCCAGCCATCGATGCATCGCCCACCAGGAGAGGGGAAAGGCGATCAGGACGGCTAACAGGATCAATACGAGGGAGTCTTTTGACAGGAGGACGACCACATCCTTTACGGAGGCGCCTACCACCTTGCGAATACTGATCTCCTTTTGTCTTCTTTGTGCGTTGAAGGCTGACAGGCCAAATAACCCCAGACAGGAAATGATGATGGCGATGCCGGCAAAATATTTCGAGAGATCGGAGACTCTTGTTTCTGCTGCATACAGGGCCTGGTAGTCCTTATCCATGAAGGAAAATTCGAACGGCAATCCCGGATTATACTTTTTATATACCGATGCCAGATGTGCCAGCGTTTCTTTTTCCCTACCTGCCCTGATGCGGATAAAGATATTGCTGTTCTTGTCCCGGAAGCCGATGGCCAGGGGGCCTATACGTTTGTAAAGCGACTCGTAATTAAAATCTTTTACCACTCCGATGATCTGTCCTTTTGTGCCGTAGAGGCTTATCGGCTGGCCGATGGGGTTTTTGAGATGCATCGCGGCGATGGCTGTCTCGTTGAATATGAGGCCATTTTTATCCGTTGGATGGTTCCTGTCGAAGGTACGTCCTTCTTTCATTTGCAAACCCATCGTCTCCATGAGGTCGTAGTCCAGGTACAGGATATCGAACTCCATTCCTTTTGTCTTGCCGGGCCAGTCCACGCCGCCGCCTGAGCTGTGATCGCTGAGGATGTCCCCTTCCATATCCGATGCATAGGCGACGCCCGGCAGGGTCCGTACGTCGGCCAGGAATGCTTCCTGGCTGTGGGCAATACCGCCTTCGTTGGTCATTCGGAGGACGTTGTCTTTATTATAACCCAGGTTTTTGTTTTGCACCAGCTGCATCTGTCCGTATACTACCAATACTGTCACGATCAAGATGGCCGATAGGCTGAACTGGGATACGACGAGACATTTGCGTATGAATGCTTCTCCTCCTGTCCGTTCAGCGCCGCCTTTCAGGACCTTTGCAGGCCGGAAACCCGAGAGATACAGG